>JAGOCY010000070.1 GCA_017998495.1 Corallincola sp. | reverse complement strand
GCCACCCTGATTGGCCCGCGTCATATTCTGACTGCTGCCCACTGCCTGTTTGATGTCACTCAGGAACGGCAATGGAAGCAGCGCCCCTATTTTGTCGCCGCAGTGAATGGTGTTCACCAGCTGCCCTACGACCCGGCGCTGATCGTCAAAGCCTACGTGGACCGCCGCTATGTAGCCAAGGCCCAGCAGCTGGGTACCCACTCCTCCAGCCGTGGTGATGTGGTCCACGAAGAAGCGATCGCTGCCTTTATTACCGAAGAGCTAGGGCGAGATATCGCCGTAGCGGAACTGGATCAGGACATGGGTAACCGCGTCGGCTGGCTGCCGCTTGGGGTGATGCCCGACGATGAAGAGAGCCCCTATTTCCGCCTGGCCGGCTACCCCATCGACAAACCCTGGCAAACGCTGTGGATGAGCAGCTGTCATGCCAAACCACGGGAAGATGGGCTGCTAGAGCATAGCTGTGACACCACCCCGGGGATGAGCGGCTCATCGGCATTCATGGCCGGTATCGGCAGCCAGTTCCATGCGGTGGGGGTGTTTGCCGCAGGCACCTCCAGCTACAACTTGCTGACGCCACTGGACGAGCCGTTGATGGAGCGATTAGCCCACTGGCGCGATGGCACCCCCGATACTGAGACGCTGGTGCATAACTTTAACCACCCTAACTTGCATCAGGTGCGGCTGGTTAACCAGTGTCAGTTTCCGGTCTCAGTCACCCTGCACTACCAGAACAGCGGTGGTAACTGGGTCACCACCAAAGGGGCATCAGTAGCGGCTGGCAGTGAACTGGCCGTGGCCGAAACCCGCGCCAACCATTTCTTCTTCTTTGCTCGCAGCCAGTCGGAGCCGCGCTTCCAGTGGAACGGCAATGATCTGCTGTTGCCCTTGGGCCAGGAAGGGCGCTGGCAAAGCCTGCGCCGGGTAGATATCCACTCGGCGCGCTTCGCCCCGTTTTACTACCACATCCGCTGCTGAGCGCTGGCGTCAGCAACGTTGATCAATGCAGGCGAAACTGGTTAGTCAGGGCATCGTAGTGGTAGCCAATCGCCGCCAGCTGCCGGTGCAGTTGCTGTACGTCCATCTCATAAGTGGCGCCAAGCTCTTCCAGATCCCGGCATTCCAGCCGCAGCTTTTCGTTGATGATCCCCAACAGAATCGCGGGATCGAGGCGACGCATATTCGACCAGTCCATCTCAGCCTCCGACGGTTGTTGACCTCCCGCCAAGCATAGTCCAGCCGTAGCCTGATGGCCGCGCTACCGTCACTGCCGGGATGGGCCACCTGCGCAACCACCATCGCCACCACAACCGCCACAGCCGCCGCTGGAACCGCAGCCCCGGCGCGCCTGCCACAAGGCCGCGCCAGCACCTGCAGCGACGGCAACAACCACAAATAAAATTGCCAATATCCAGCTCATTAGCCGCTCCCCGAGCCTTGCTGAGTGCGCGCCCAGCTTAACCGCAGCGGGCTGCGTCAGCCACCCGGCAGCGCTGATCCAACGCAAGGGAGTTGTGCATAACCATGCAATTGGTTGGCATGGGCAATTGCCCCGCGTGCGCCCTTTGGTTAGGCTGTCGGCTGATTTTGTCCGGCTGTTCCGGACCCATTTTTTGGCCACCGCAACCCAGGGAACCTGCCATGTTTGAAGCCATTGTTGCTGCTCCTGCCGACCCGATCCTCGGTCTGACCGAAGCTTTCAAGAATGATCCGCGCGGCCACAAGGTCAATCTTGGCGTTGGTATTTATAAGGATGAAGCAGGCCAGACCCCGATCCTGGCAACCGTCAAGGAAGCTGAAACCCGCCTGCTGGCCAAAGAAAAGAGCAAGTCTTACCTGAGCATTGAGGGTAGCCAGGAGTATGGCGCCGCTGTGCAGCGCCTGCTGTTCGGTAAAGACTCCGACATTATCGCCGCCGGCCGTGCCTTCACCGCCCAGGCCCCAGGCGGTACTGGCGCGCTGCGTATCGGCGCTGAGTTCTACGCCAAACAGCTGGCCAATCGCAAAGTGTGGATCAGCAACCCGACTTGGCCCAACCACGTTCAGGTGTTCCAGGCTGCCGGCCTTGAAGTAGCCCACTACGACTATTACGACGCCGCCCGCCATGATAAGAACTTCGATGCCATGCTCGCCTCGCTGGCTGGCGCCAAGGCCGGCGATCTGGTGCTGTTCCACGGCTGCTGCCACAACCCGACCGGCATCGACCCGACCACCGCCGAGTGGGAAACCCTGGCCAAGCTGAGCGCCGAGAAGGGCTGGCTGCCGCTGTTCGACTTCGCCTATCAGGGCTTTGGCAAAGGGCTTGACGAAGATGCCGCCGGCCTGCGCCTGTTTGCCAAGTACAACAAGGAACTGCTGATCGCCAGCTCCTTCTCCAAGAACTTCGGCCTGTATAACGAGCGCGTCGGCGCCCTGACCCTGGTGGCTGGTGACAAGGCCACCGCCGAAAAAGCGTTCAGCCAGGTAAAGTCAACCATTCGCGCCAACTACTCCAACCCGCCGTCACACGGCGCCTCAGTGGTCACCACCATTCTCAACGACGCCGAGCTCTACGCGCGCTGGGATGGTGAAGTGGCAGAAATGCGCCAGCGTATTCAGGAGATGCGTGATCTCTTTGTGGCCACCCTCAAGGCTAAAGGGGTGACCACCGATTTCAGCTTTATCAGCCAGCAGAACGGCATGTTCAGCTTCTCTGGCCTGAGCAAAGCCCAAGTGGAGCAGCTGCTCAACGACCATGCGGTGTACATTGTTGGCAGCGGCCGTATCAGCGTTGCCGGTATGACCAAGTCCAACATGGATTACCTGTGTAGCGCCATCGCCGCCGTGCTGAAGGGCTAAGCGCTCCCAGCCGAACCAAGGCGACCTGCGGGTCGCCTTTTTTATGGCGGCAGGCGCAGATCCAGACAGTCAAAGCCCGGGCGTGGCCGACGTAATGGGCGAAACTGATCGCCACAGTAGTAGCCGGCTTCAGCGTTCGCCGCGACCGCCCCCGGTATGCCGAGCAATGGCAGCGGCGCCAGCCAGCGTGGCGAATGCAGCACCTGGCCACTGGCGATCGCCTGGGCCAAGCGCAAATCCAGCAGGCGGTAACGCTCAGCCAGCGGGCGCTGCGTGAAATCAGCATCCACCACCACCCCCAGCACCTTGGCGCACAGGCCAGCAAAAGGTTGATGCAGCGACTCGTAAAGTGCGTGGCCGAACAGGTAAGGACGGACCTGACCGTCCAACCACTGGTGCCGCCGCAGCCATAACAGCGCAGACCACTGATGAGTGTTTAGCTCGGCAAACACGGCCGCGTCTTCGGTCACCAGTAGCACGCCGCATTCATCAAACAGGGTCAGCGCATCACGGCGCGGCCCGCGTCCCTGACCTGCGCCCAGCGCCGCCATATGGGCGCCATTCATGGCCTGCTTGCTGGCCGGAAACAGCGACCAGATGAGGGCGTTGTAGAGATCGTGCCAGTTACAGCTGCGAGTCGGCACCACCCCCTGCGTATGGATATGCAGCTCATAACCGCAGGCCGGCTCATCGGCAAAGCTGACGACCGTCGCCAAATCCGCCTGCAGTTGCGGCGGCAAAGGCCACTGTGACCAGCGCCCCAAGGGGGTCAGTTGCATCAGATCGGCATGCCAACAACTGGCGGTAGGTGGTGAATAGGGCAATCGCACCATGGGGCCTGTGAATCGTGGAGATATCTCATAGGGTGGTCACAGCATGCCGGCCCTTCAGCCAATATACTGGGACATCAGCCCCTTACCTCAATATCAAGAACAGCAGTGGCTATCGCCGACCATTTTGCCCAGATCCTGCTGATCATCGCTATTGCCGTGGCCATGGTCGCCATGTGTCAGCGCCAGCGGCTACCCTCCACCCTCGCCTATCTGATGGTGGGCGTGCTGGTGGGTCCCGATCTGCTGGCTCTGCTCAGCAACGGCACCGAGATCGCCGCGCTGGCCGAGTTTGGCATTGTCTTTCTGCTGTTTACCATCGGCCTCAATTTTTCGTTGCCGCAGATCTATGCCCTGCGCCATCTGCTACTGGGCTTGGGTACCGGTCAGGTGGTCCTGACCTCGCTGCTGGTCACCCTGCTGCTGTGGCTGGCCGGCCTGCCGTTGGCGGCGGCCTTTGTAATCGGTGCCGTCGTGGCTCAGTCATCCACCACCATCTTGAGCAAGCAGCTCGCCGACCAGGGTGAAGACCAGAATCGCCACGGCCGGCTGGCCATCGCCATGTCGGTGTTTCAGGATGTCACCGCCGTGCCCCTGGTGGTGATCATCCCGGTGTTGGCCAATGGCGACGGTCAGCCCCTGACGCTGCCGCTGCTGATGGCGTTGGGCAAAGGGGCGCTGGCCTTCGCCCTGGTATATCTCGCTGGGCGCTGGTTGCTGCGGCCACTGTTTCATGATGTGGCCACCCACCGCTCGCCTGAGCTCTTCACCCTGACCGTCTTCCTGGTCTGCTTGACCGCCGCCTGGACCACCCAGCAACTGGGGCTATCGATGGCCTTGGGCGCCTTTCTGGCAGGCATGATGCTGGGCGAGACCGAGTTTCGCCACCAGATAGAAACCTCGATCCGCCCCTTCCGCGATGTGCTGGTCGGGTTGTTTTTTGTCACCATTGGCATGCTCATCGACCTGAAGTTGCTGCCCCAGATCATCCATTGGGCACTGCTGGGGGCACTCGCATTGCTCGGCGTCAAGATACTGGTAGTGGCGCCGCTGGTCCGTTCGGCCAGTATTGACTGGCCCACCGCTTGGCGCACCGCCATGGCCCTGGCCGTCGGCGGAGAGTTCGGTTTCGCGCTGCTGGCCATCGCCCTGCAGCACCATGTGATCGCTCCCGAGCTGGCCCAGATCGCCTTAAATTCGGTGATCCTGAGCATGATGCTAGGCCCGTTTCTGATCCGCTATAGCGGCCCGCTGCTGGCCAGACTATCGCCAGTGCCAATGGCAGCCACAGCCCCCAGCCCGCTGCCCAGCCAGAGCTTCGACAGCCTCAGAAACCATGTGATCATTTGTGGCTATGGACGTATTGGTCAGAACGTCGCCCGCCTGTTGCAGGAAGAGGAGGTGCCTTTTGTGGCCCTCGATCTCGACGCCAGCCGGGTAAAAGAAGCACGGCTCAGTGGCGATCCTGTGGTTTATGGCGATGCCAGTGAGCTGTCGCTGCTGCAGGCGATTGGTCTGGATCACTGCCGTTTGCTGCTGATCAGCCATGATGATCTGGGGGCCGCAGAGAAAACCATCAACCAAGTCCGCCAGCTGCAGCCAAGCCTGCCCATCATGGTCCGCACCCGCGATGACCAGCCCGTTGAGCAGCTGCTGCGGGCCGGTGCCAGTGAGGTGGTGCCGGAGACGGTAGAAGCCGGGCTGATGATCGCGTCTCAAGTGTTGCTGCTGGCCGAGGTGCCGCTGGCGCGGGTGATGCGGCGGATGAAAGCCCTGCGCAGCGAGCGCTATCAGCTATTGCGCGAACTGATCCCCGGCAGCGATCCGTTGTGGCGCACGGCCCTGGATGACGAGGCGCAACTGCTGAGCATCCCGCTCGACAGTAATAGCCCCGCCTTGGGTCACAGCCTGTCATCATTGCCATGCAACCGCGAGCCACTGCTGATCACGGCGGTGGTGCGTCAGGGGCGGCGTCATCGCCCGCCAGCGAGCCATATCCAGCTGCAGGCTGATGACGTACTGGTGCTGTTTGGTCCACCGGAAGCACTGGATCAGGCTCAGCGCTGGCTGAGCGGCGAGCCGGGCTGAGCATCTGACTATCGCGGCCATGCAGAGCCACCATAGCACCGCCGTGCCGCCACCGTTTTACCTGTCGCTGCGCTCTGTTACACTCGTCCGGATTCATGCGTCAGCGCGTAGTACAAGGTCGGCAGGAGAACACCATGGGGCTGTTTAGCAAACTCAAGAAGCTGGTTGGTGACGACCTCAGCAGCCAGGATGGCATCAAGGTCTATGCGCCGGTCAGCGGCGAGATTGTGCCCATCGAAGATGTGCCGGATGTGGTTTTCGCCGAGAAGATCGTGGGCGACGGCATCGCCATCCGTCCTACCGGCTCACGCGTGGTCGCCCCGTGCGACGGCGTGGTCGGCAAGATTTTCGAGACCAACCATGCCTTTTCCATCGAATCGCCAGACGGTATCGAGTTGTTTGTCCATTTCGGCATCGACACGGTCGAACTCAAGGGCGAGGGTTTCACCCGCGTCGCCCAGGAAGGCCAGCAGGTACGCCGTGGTGATGTGATCCTGGAAGTGGATTTGCCGTTCCTCGAACAGCGGGCCAAATCCACCGTCACCCCGATCGTCATCTCCAATGTCGATGAAGTGCGCCAACTGTCCAAACACAGTGGCAAGGTGCTTCAGGGTGAAGACGTTATCATCACCGTCATCAAATAATGGCGGCCCTGGCCGCCGCGAATCGAAACCGCCCATGACCATCACCCTTTACGGCATTGCCAACTGCGACAAGGTGCGGGCGGCACGCCGCTTTCTTGATGAGCGCAGCGCCCGCTACCAGTTTGTTGATCTACGCCAGCAGCCGGCCCCGGATGCGCTGCTGCAACTGGCGTTGCAGCGGCTGGGCAGCAAGGCGGTGATCAACAAAAGCAGCACCACCTTCCGCCAGTTGCCGGCCGACGAACAGCGCCAGGCCGACGATCCGGCCCAGCAGCTGGCCTTGCTGCAACGCCATCCGACCCTGATCAAGCGACCACTGCTGGTGGCTGGCGACACCCTGATGACCGGCTTTGACGCCGACCACTACCAACGTCTGCTGGCGGAGATTGCATGAGCGCTGTTGTTGACCTGACCTGTGACCTGATCAGCCGCCCGTCGGTAACTCCGGAAGATGCCGGCTGTCAGCAATTGATCGGCGAACGGCTGGCCCGCCTTGGCTTTGTGCTGGAATCGATGGTGTTTGAAGACACCACCAACCTGTGGGCAAGGCGTGGCACCAGTGGTCCGCTGTTCTGTTTCGCTGGCCACACCGACGTGGTGCCACCGGGCAACCTGAGCAGCTGGCATACCCCGCCCTTTGAACCGAC
>JAGOCY010000069.1 GCA_017998495.1 Corallincola sp. | reverse complement strand
CTGGTGGTGCGTCTCGGCCAGCCCCAGGACAACCAGCCGCCCGTCGCCCGCTGGCTACTGGAAGTACCACCCGAGGCTGAAGGCGAGATGCAGGAGCTGGAGCTGGTCTGGGGCCAAGGCACCCACAGCCTGCTTGAGGTCAGTGTCAGCAATAACCTCAGCGACTGGTATCCGCGCGGCAGCGCCACCCTGCCCCCCACCGCCGCCAATCTGAGCGAAGCCCGGCAGCAGGTGCCCCTGAGTGGCCAGCGTAACCGTTACCTGCTGTTGACCCATCAGCCGCGCGACAAGCTAAGCGCCCCCAGCCTGACCAGTGTCACCCTCAAGGTACGGCCACAGCTGCCGCTGCTGGAGGTATGGGCGCCGGCCCACAGCGAGCCGCTCAAGGATGGTCGTAGCCTGCGCCTGACCACACCGCCCACCACCGCCACCAGCCTGCGCTACCACAGCACGGGCGGCATGTTTGCCGCCACTATCGAGCTGACCAGTAGCACTGAGCCCAAGCGCGAACTGGGGCGTTGGAACATCTACCGCACCACCAGCGAGACCCTGGCTAACCACCCGCTGACCTTACCCGCCTCGACCCTGATCGAGCTGCACCACAGCGCCCCGCTGCCGCAGGGCGAATGGCAATGGGGCTGGCGGGTTCGCCCTTATCTGTTCCTGCCTACCGGCCCCGGCCCCTACTACCTCGCCTATGGCCAGCAGTGGCAGAACCCGGCCACCAGCATCAGCAGCCTGCTGCCCAAAGGCGACTACCAGCTGCCACTGGTTGCCCTCGGTGAGGTTGAGATGCGGGCCATCGCCACCCCCTTCCCCTGGCTCAAGCTGTTGCTGATCGCGGCACTGGTGCTGGCTGCCGTTGCCGTGATTGCCATCGGCGTCAGCCAGTGGCGGACCATGCAACGCAGCCATCAATAGACTGCAGCGGCAGGCTCACCGCCACTGACAAAAACACCGCCAACTGGCGGTGTTTTTGATGGTGGGCGCGCAGTTAGCGTGAGCCGCGCTTGTGAAAACGCATCATCCGCTGACGCTTTCTGATCTGGCTTTCGGTCAGCTGGTTACGCTTGCCGGCGAAGGGGTTGCTGCCGTCGCGGAACTCCATGCGGATCGGCGTACCGACCACCTTCAGCGCGCTACGGAAGAAGTTCATCAAGTAGCGCTTGTAGGCATCGGGCAGCTGCGCCACCTGATTGCCATGGATCACGATCAACGGCGGGTTGTAACCACCGGCATGGGCATAGCGCAACTTGGGGCGACGGCCACGCACCATCGGCGGGTTGTGTTCCTCGACCGCCTGCTGCATCAGGCGGGTCAGGCGCGGCGTCGATACCCGGCGCGTCGCCGCAGCAAACGCCTCCTGCACCGACTCGAACAGATGGCCAACGCCAGAGCCATGCAGCGCCGAGATAAAGTGGATCTTGGCAAAGTTAACGAAACCGAGACGGCGCTCCAGCTCGTCACGGATCTCCTGCTTGCGATCCTGATGCAGGCCATCCCATTTATTGATGGCGATCACCAGTGCCCGCCCCGCTTCCAGCACCGTACCGAGCAGATGCAGATCCTGCTCGCTCAGCCCCTCATGGGCATCAGCCAACAGGATCACCACGTTGGCGTCATCAATGGCCTGCAAGGTCTTGACGATGGAGAACTTCTCCACCGTCTCGCTAACCCGGCCACGGCGGCGCACACCCGCGGTGTCGATGATGATGTAGGGCTGGCCATCCCGTTCCAGCGGGATATAGATGCTGTCCCGGGTGGTACCGGGCTGGTCGTAGACCACCACCCGCTCTTCACCGAGCATGCGGTTGGTCAGCGTCGATTTGCCAACATTCGGCCGCCCGATCAGGGCGATCTTGATGGTCTCGGCGGGCACTACGCCATCTTCTGCCTCGCTGGTGCCGATCTCAGGAATGCTCTCATCCCCTTGCTCGTCATCGTCGTCGGCCAGATCAGTCTCGGCCTCGGCGCCGTCGGCATCTGCCGCTTGCGCCTCCTGCGCCAGCCATTCACCGTCATCGTCGTCATCATCAGCATCGGCCGGGCGGATGCCGAACGGTGCCAGCACGGCTTCAATCAGCTGGCGGATGCCGCGATTATGAGCAGCGGCAATGGCCCACACCTCACCCAGGCCCAACTGATAGAAATCGGCCTTATGGCTGTCAGCGTCAATGCCATCGGTCTTGTTGGCTACCACAAACACCGGCTTGCGTGACTGGCGCAGGCGGTCGGCCACATAGAGATCGGCAGCGGTCAGGCCGGCGCGGGCATCGACCAGAAACAGCACCGCATCGGCTTCTTCCACCGCACGGTAGGATTGGGCCGCCATGGCGGCATCAATGCCCTCCTCGGCACCATGGACACCCCCGGTGTCGATGGCCATGAACTCCATTCCCTGGTAGCTGGCCTTGCCATACTTACGGTCACGGGTCAGCCCGGGGTAGTCCGCCACCAGCGCATCGCGCGTGCGGGTCAGACGGTTAAACAGAGTCGATTTGCCGACATTGGGCCGGCCAACCAGAGCAATCACGGGGATCATCAATCATCCTCAAAGCGCATAAACCCCGGCACGCCGGGGTTTGCTGCAATCGTTATTCCGCTTGGGGTAATCGCACGGCGGTCACCCGGCCGTTACGCGATTGAATATAGAGCATGTCGTCGACCACCACCGGGCTGCTGTAGAAGCCATCAGCACCGACATCGAGCATCGCCTTGAGCTCGCCTTCCTGCTGGTCGAAGAAATAGAGATAACCTTCGTTATCACCAACCACCACATAGCTGCCCAGTACGGCGGCTTCGGTGACACCACGATTTTCCAGAATATTGCTGTGCCACAGCTCACTGCCGCCATCGCGATCGATGGCATAGATAAAGCCGCGGTAATCGGTCAGGAACAGGCGATAGCCGCTGATGGTAAAACCACGGTAGGACGAATACTCGCGCTGCCACAACACTCGCCCCGAACGCAGTTCCATCGCCTGCAGGAAGCCGTTGTAAGAGACCACATAGAGTTTGTCGGCCAGTACCTGCGGATCGGCATCAACATCCACCAGTCGGTCCAGCTCGCTACCAGTGCGCGGTGGCGCCACATCCTGCTGCCAGATCTCCTGGCCATTCTGCGCCGCCAGCACCGCTACCTTGCCGGTGGGCTTGCCGACGATCACGCCGCCGCCAAGGATGGCCACCGAACTGGTGCCACGCAGGGTTAGTTGCGGTACTTCCAGCTGCTGACGCCACTTTATGCTGCCACTCTCGGCATCAAGGGCGAGCACCACGCCAGCGCCAGTGTTCACCACCACCATGCCATCGTCGACACTGGGCGGTGCCAGCACTTCGGCACCAACATTCACCTGCCAGACCAGCTCGCCCGTTTCAGCGCTCAGGGCAAACAGCTCACCGCGCTCGCTGCCGACATAGATCTTGTCGTATTGGGCGGCAACACCACCGGACAGCTGCGCATCCAACGCGGTGTTCCACAGCCAGCCTTCCTCTTGCGGCGACAGACTCACCTGCCACAGGCTGTCGCCACTGGCCGCATCCAGGGCCTCAACCTCACCAAAACGGCTGGCGGCAAACACCTTGCCGTAAGCCACAGCGGGCCGCAGCCGGGTGTAGAAGTCGTCAACCCCGTCGCCCACCCGCTCCGACCAGACCTCTTCGGGTTCAAAGGCGTTGTCGATCTCGGGCGTCGGCGCCACATAGATTTCGACATCCGAAGAGCAGGCTGCCAGCAAAGCCAGCAGCGCGACAGGCAGCAGACGGGACAGACGCATGTTAATCACCATCAGGCTTTGGGTGCCGCGTCACTGCTCGCGGCGGCATCGGCCACATCCAGCAGTTTTTCACGCAGAGCGGGGGCAACCTGGGCACCGGCCGCATCAACAGCACGCTGATAAGCTCCATGCGCCGCCGCACGGTCACCTTTCAGACGCAGGATATCCCCTTCCAGCTCCGCCGCCTGCACCACAAATGCAGCCGGGAAGGCAGAGGCCGTCAGGGTTTTGAGGGCGTCATCATGCTTTTTGGCACCCAGTTCAACGCGCGCCAACTGCAGGCGCACCACGCTGGTCAGCGGATCGTCTTTGGCGGCTGAGGCCAGTACCGCTTTGAGCTGAGCTTCGGCCAGGGCAAAGTCGCCCTTGTCAGCCGCAGCCTTGGCCAGCTGCAGCGATGCCAGCTGCGCCTGGGCGGTGCCCTTGTGGCTGTCGATATAGGCTTGCACTTCACCACGGGCGTCAAGCCCCTTGGCGCTGATGGCGGAGGTGACAGTGGCGAACTCGGCCGAGGCCTGTTCCTGTACATCGCGCTGATGGTCGCGATAGAGCGAGGTACCGTAAACGGCGCCAAGGCCGATGACGATGCCAGCGATAACGTAGTTACCGTTCTCGCGCAGCCAGCGCTTGATCGCTTCTACCTGTTGTTCTTCGGTGCTGTAAATTTCCACGCGCAATCCTTACTGCAGCAGTGTCGTTAAATGGGCAGAGAGCGCCTCGCGGCCAATCTGCTGCTGCGCGCCGTCGTCACGCAGCGGTTTTACGGTTACCGCACCAGCGGCCAGTTCGTCGGCCCCCAGCAACACGGCAAAACGGGCGCCGCTCTTGTCGGCGCGCTTGAACTGTTTCTGCAGCTTACCGCCGCCGCAATCGAGCTTGATGCGCACCCCAGGCAGCGCCGTACGCAACTCCCGGGCCAGCAGTAGGCCACTGCCCGGCGGCAGATCATCGCCCACACACAGGTAGAGATCGGCACAGGCGCTCGCCGGGTCCAGCTTGCCGAGGGTATCAAGCAGCAGCACCAGACGTTCGAGGCCAAGCGCGAAACCGACCGCCGGGGTAGCTTTGCCACCCAGCTGCTCAACCAGGCCGTCGTAGCGGCCACCGGCACAGACAGTACCCTGGGCGCCGAGGGCATCGGTCACCCACTCAAACACGGTGCGATTGTAATAATCGAGGCCACGCACCAGCCGCTCGTTGTGGCGATAGCGGATGCCCAAGGCATCCAGTTCGGCACAGAGGCGGGCAAAGTGGTGACGCGACTCATCATCGAGATGGTCAGACAGGCGCGGCGCATTGGCCAGCAGCGCTTGTACTTCGGGGTTCTTGGAGTCGAGCACGCGCAGCGGATTGGACTCCAGCCGGCGCCGGCTGTCGTCATCCAGCTGGCTCTCGTGCTGGCGCAGGTAAGCCACCAAGGCGTCGCGGTAGCGGGCGCGGGAGGCGTTGTCACCGAGGGAGTTGATCTCCAGGGTCACCGCATCGCTGATGCCGAACCGCTGCCACAACTCGGCACTCATGGCGATCACTTCGGCGTCAATGGTGGCGTTGGCCAGGCCGAACACTTCGATGCCGAACTGATGAAATTGGCGATAGCGCCCCTTCTGCGGGCGCTCGTGGCGGAACATCGGGCCGATGTACCACAGTCGCTGCTCCTGGTTATAGAGCAGCCCATGCTCGTTACCGGCGCGTACGGTGCTGGCGGTGCCCTCAGGGCGCAAAGTCAGGCTGTCGCCGTTGCGGTCGTCGAAGGTGTACATCTCCTTTTCGACGATGTCGGTGACTTCGCCGATGGCGCGTTTGAACAGGGCGGTGTTCTCAACGATCGGGGTACGGATCTCCTGATAGCCGAAGGTAGCCGCGATAGTGCGCAACGCCCCTTCAACCTGCTGCCATTTGCCGCTGTCTGTCGGCAGGCAGTCGTTCATACCACGAATCGCCTGAATCTGCTGAGCCACCACTAATCCCACGCTATGCCCAAGGAAGGCCCGCATTATATGGGCTGCCCCCCAAAACGCAAAAACGCCCGCTGTGACCGGGCGTTACTTTTGCCGTCTTTAATCGGCGCTTTTCACGGCAATGCGCCGGGCCTCATCTTCCATGGTCAAGCGGGCGCGAATTTTCGCCTCCAGCTGATCGACCAGCTTGTCGTTATCGAGCCGCTCTTTCTGGCGTACCCCGTCTTCGTAGTAGCCACTGCGGCCGTGGGCGCCAGCCAGGCCGATATGGGAGATCAGCGCCTCACCCGGGCCATTGACCACACAGCCAATGATGGAGACGTTGAGCGGCGTCACCACATCTTCCAGCCGCTGCTCGAGAGCGTTGACCGTGCCGATCACATCAAACTCCTGGCGCGAGCAGCTCGGACAGGCGATGAAGTTGATGCCACGGCTGCGAATGCCAAGGGATTTAAGGATGTCGAAGCCGACTTTGATCTCCTCGACCGGATCGGCGGCCAGCGACACCCGCAGGGTGTCGCCGATCCCTTCGGCCAGCAGCATGCCGAGGCCAATGGCCGATTTGACCGAACCGGAACGGGCGCCACCGGCTTCGGTGATGCCCAGATGCAACGGCTGATCGATCTGCTTAGCCAGCAGGCGATAGGCGCCCACCGCCAGAAACACCTCGGAAGCCTTCACGCTGACCTTGAAGTCATAAAAATTGAGGCGATCGAGGATGTCGACATGGCGCATCGCCGACTCCACCAGCGCCTCAGGGGTCGGTTCGCCGTACTTTTCCTGCAGATCTTTTTCCAGCGAGCCGCCGTTGACGCCGATGCGGATCGGAATGCCGCGCTCGCGAGCACAGTCGACCACTGAGCGCACCCGGTCCTCACGGCCAATGTTGCCGGGGTTGATGCGCAGGCAGTCAACGCCATATTCGGCGACCTTGAGAGCGATGCGGTAATCAAAATGGATGTCCGCCACCAGCGGCACCGACACCTGCTGTTTGATCAGGCGAAAGGCCTCGGCATCGTCCATGGTCGGCACCGACACCCGCACGATATCCGCCCCCACCTTCTCCAGCGCCCGGATCTGGGCGACGGTCGCCGCCACATCAGCCGTACGGGTGTTGGTCATCGACTGCACGGCGATGGGGGCGCCATCGCCAATCGGCACCTTGCCGACCCAGATGCGTCGTGACGGCCGGCGGTTGATGGGGTTGTGATGCATCAGTATTGCTCCGGCAAAGTCAGTTCAACTCGTTCGCCCGGGGTGAAACGGCTCATATCCACCGGGCGGCCATCGTAGCTCAGGCTCACCAGTTCCGGGGCCCCGAGAATAATCCGAAATGGCGGCCTACCACTCATCTCCAGGACCTGCTCCGGCA
>JAGOCY010000068.1 GCA_017998495.1 Corallincola sp. | reverse complement strand
TCGCTGTTTGCCCGCAACAAGCTGATCGAGGCCGGTACCAGCTTGCTGCTGCTGCCGGGAGCGGTGCAGATCTTCTATGGCGATGAGACGGCGCGCCCTGGCGACACTGGCTTCCATTGGGATCAGCCGACCCGGTCGTTTATGAACTGGGGCAGCGAAAATCAGGCGGTGCTCAGCCACTGGCAAAAGCTTGGCCAGTTCCGTGCCCGCCACCGGGCCGTGGGCGCGGGCAGCCACCGCAAGCTGCAGGACAGCCCCTATGCCTTCAGCCGCTCGCTGGATGGCGATACCGTGGTGGTGGTGATCGGTGCCGGCAGCAGCCTGCAGCTGGATGTCAGCGACGCCTTTGCCGACGGTACCGCCCTGCGTGACGGTTATAGCGGCCAGTCGGTGACCGTCAGCAACGGTCAAGTCAGCCTCAGTGACCTTACCAGCCCCGGTGTAGTGCTGCTGGAGCGGGTGATCCACTAACCGGCAGTAGCAACAACAAGGGCGCCTGCGGGCGCCCTTGTTGTTGCTGGCGAGCCAACCTGACTCTAAGCCTTAGAAAAACACCGCTCGAATCAAGCGAACCAGCACGGCAATAGGCGGAACCCAAAGCACGAGAGGCAGTTGCAGCATGTAGATCATCGCCCCTTCGTTTTTACAGCGTGCAATGGCAATGACAAGGGCGGCCAGGTAGCCAACCGAATACATCAACGCTGGCCCCCAGAAGCTATCGCCAACTGCTGCAATGGCGATGAGTGCCAGGGGTAAAACAAGAAGTGCTAGATACTCAATTGCGAAAAGGGCTGTTGGAAGCGTATCAGCCAGAGCATGGTTTGATTGGGCGGCAAGCCATCGCAACAGTGGCTGGGAAACGTAGCTCAAGATTGCGTACCCAACCATCAGAACTGCCGCCTGCCATGGCCATGACAGGTTGCCAATAGCATCAAGATTCATGGGGGCCACCAATGAGGCTGGCGCTGCCAATGGTATGGTGTTGAGGAACGGATCTCTTGAATGTCACTCGGGTGCCGTGCATCACTTTATCGATATCGTCCAGGGCACGCGGTAGCCAGTGATGATCGTGGCCCGGCAGGTCGCGGATCACTGAGAACGAGACGGTTAACAGATGGCGAGGATCAAGAACGATGGAATAGAGGACGGCATCCAATCCCACCAGCCCGTCAAAGCGCGGCTGCCAGAGATAACGCAGCCAGGGTACGGGCAGATGATGAGTGACCTGATAATCACTGGGCACCTTCAGGCTGCAACTGGCCACCGCCTGTTCGATGGACTGCTCGATCGAATCCACCAAGTGCACGTTATGCACCCCGCGATAGCGCTTGGTGATCTGCTGGCGCGTATCCCAGTTGGGGCCGCCCTCACCATTGAGGTAGATATCGTAGTCATCCGCCAGATAGCGCTGCAGCGCCTCGTGATCATCTAGGGGCAGGGTGATCTGCTGTTTAACGCGCTCGATATTCCAGCTGCCGCTGATCACCCCATAAGGTTCGCCCGTCAGCAGATGATGGCGTCGTGGCCCCCAGTAGCGCCACTCGCCTGCGTCTATCGAATAACGAAGGTGGCCCGAACGTCGTTGGGGCGATTTCTCCCATAGGTCATCTGCGAGCGCTTGAGGCAATGCGCTGATCGGCCCCGGGGGTTGTTGCTGATGGTGGTAATAACACGGGGGGACAAAACACTTGAGTATCGCGCCTCCCAAATCTGTTTGGGTGTGATGCATCCGATCGAATTCAGGACCACCGCGCAGGGGGGTCAACCACTCTTTCAAACGTTGCAACATCTCAGGCTCCCCGTACGCCGGTTTCAACCATCAGCTTACGTACGTGGGCGGCGCGCTGGTGGTCACCCGCCATCAGCAGCTGGCGGTGATAGGTTTCGATCCCCAGATAGGGCAGGGTATGGGGGCTGACCAGAAAATCCTCACCCTTAATAGTGACGTTGTAGAACTGCAGTGCGCGCATCAGCCCGCTGCCGTTCATCATATTGCCGCCGGCCAGATTAGGTACCAAATCGAAGGGGTTGCTGCGCACTGCCGTGATGGTGATCCCGGACTGTTCGCAGTCATGACGGGCGCCGGCCACGTGGGTGCCGCTGCCATGCAGGGCCACCCGGTGACAGCTGAGCGGCGTACCAAACATCACCCGATGCAGGCGCACCGCCCGGGCAAAGATGATCGCCCCTTGGCTATGGGCCACCCAGTCGGTGCGGTGGCCGCGCTGCTGTGCCTCGCGCAGCACTGCCGCCAGGTGGCTGACATTACTGCTGAAGCTATTACGGCCGAAGCGCACCAACGGGTTGGCGAAGCGCTTGTCCCAGCCGCATTCGTAGAGATCCTCCGGGCCGCTGTCACTGGGGTTGTGGAACAGGGTGTACTGCTGCAGATTGGCCTCACGGTAGGCGGTATCCAGATGGGTGCCCATCAGCCACGCTGCTTTGTTCAGTGGATTTTTCATGCCGTTGACGGCGGCATGCGAGGTCTCAACGCGATGAACGGCATGCTTGTTTGTGGTTTCCCAGCTTTCTGTCAATTTGGCTCTGAACTGTCGGTCTTTGTCGAAATTTTCATCAAACCGGGTCTGGTTCTGGCGGCTGACCTGATAAAGGGCGTTGCGCTCAAAGCCTGAATGATCTTTGTGGCCGAGCAGCTGGTGATCAAAGTAGAGATCCTCAACAAGCAGCTGATCACCGGCCACCGCAAAACGGATGCTGTAGTGATAGCCCTTGAAGGGGTAACGGCTGCGACAAAGGCGCTGAATGCCGTTCTTGCGGTGGCTGGCGACGTCTGGCGCGTTGGGGTTGTTGCACAAGCTCAACAGATCCTCGGCGATCTTTTCGCGGTCAAAATCGTTCAGGCCGCGCAGCATCTGCAGCGCCTGATCGGTCAGTTTGACTTTGGCCGCCAGCTTGCGTTGACGGTGGTCGAGGCTGAGTGGGCTGCTGCCCAGCGCTTTGTTGCTTTTTGAAGCGCGTGCGCCCGGCGCGAAGATGCTGGCGATCTCCGGGTATCGGGTGGCGTCGCTCCAGCTGATAAGGCGGGTGGCACGGGCGTGCAGGGTGGCAAGATCGATGCGTTCGAAAGACATGGTCCCTCCTTGGTGGGGCTGCTGGCTCCAAATCCCTGAAGCCTGAGCTGATGCTAATGGTCAATGGTTACCCCGGCAAGCCTGTCCCAGCGGCCGGCAAGCTGTCACACTCAGTTTTTATGCTCTAACTTGGGTTGTTGGCACGCTTTGCAGGGGGATGATCGTCAGCCTGTGCGCGGTAGCACTTTTCCGTGTTCTGGCCATTGGTTAACATCCGCGTGCAAGTGATGCAGCAGGCCCGCGAGTTGGGCGGGCAACGGAGGCGGCGTCGGTGATTAACGTGTTTTTGGTCGATGACCATGCGCTGGTGCGCACCGGGGTGCGGCGGCTGCTGGAAGATGCCCGTGGCATCAAAGTAGTGGGCGAGGCCGATAGCGGCGAAAACGCCGTGCGCTGGTGCCGTGAACATCACCCCAATGTGGTGCTGATGGATATGAATATGCCCGGCATTGGCGGGCTGGAGGCGATGAAGAAGATCCTGCGCTTCTGCCCCGACACGCGCATCATCGCCCTCACCATCCACACCGAGAACCCGTTGCCGGTTAAGGTGATGCAGGCCGGAGCCTCGGGCTATCTGTCCAAAAGCGCGGCGCCGGATGAGATGATTCAGGCGATCCGCACCGTGTTCAGCGGCCAGCGTTATATTGCGCCGGATGTGGCCCAGCAGATGGCCATGAGCCAGGTCACCCGCACCGAGGACAATCCGTTCAAGCAGCTGTCCGAGCGTGAACTGCAGATCATGATGATGATCACCAAGGGTCAGAAGGTGGCGGATATCGCCACCCAGCTCAGCCTCAGCCCCAAGACGGTCAACAGCTACCGCTATCGCCTGTTCGCCAAGCTCAATATCAGTGGCGATGTTGAACTGACCCACATGGCGTTGCGTTACGGCATGGTTGATTCCGCCAGCCGTTGAGTACCCCTGTGGCCTTTGACGCCAAAGCCTTTCTGGCTGTGGTCAGCGACGCCCCCGGCGTTTATCGCATGCGCGATGAACGGGGCGAGGTGATCTATGTCGGCAAGGCCAAGAGCCTGAAAAAGCGGCTCGCCAGTTACTTCCGCAGTGATCTCGACAACGCCAAGACGCGGGCGCTGGTGGCCCATATCGCCAGCATCGATGTCACTGTCACCCCCAGCGAAGCCCAGGCGCTGGTGCTTGAAAACAACCTGATCAAGCAGCATCGCCCCAAGTACAACGTGCTGCTGCGCGACGACAAATCCTATCCCTATCTGCTGCTGTCGGCCCATCGCCATCCGCGGCTGGCCTACCATCGCGGTCCCAAAAAGGACAGGGGCGAGTATTTCGGCCCATTTCCCTCCGGCGGTGCGGTGCGTGAGAGCATGCGCATCCTGCAGAAGCTGTTTGCCGTGCGCCAGTGCGAGGACAGCTACTACCGCGCCCGCTCGCGCCCCTGTCTGGAATACCAGCTCGGTCGCTGCACTGCGCCCTGTGTCAATCAGGTGAGCGAAGCGGCCTATCAGCAGCAGGTGGAGCGCACCCGGCTGTTTTTGAAGGGGCGCAGCAACGAGGTGGTGGCGCTGTTGGTGGCCGACATGGAGCAGGCGGCGGCCAGCCTGCAGTTTGAGCGGGCGGCCCAGCTGCGCGATCAGATCGCGGCACTGCGCCATGTGCAGCAACAGCACAGCGTCGAGGGGGGGCAGTACGCCCTTGATGCCATAGGTCTGGCCCGCGCCCATGGCATCACCGTGGTCCAGCTGTTGATGGTGCGTGACGGCAAGCTGGTGGGCAGTCGTGCCCTCTACCCCAAGGTGCCGGCTGATACTGAGGATGGCGAGCTGCTAACTGCGGTGGTCAGCCAGCACTATGCCGAACTGGCCGGGGCCCTGCAGCTGCCGGATGAGATCCTGCTGCCGGCGGTGGGGCTGGATCTGGCCGAGCTGGGGGAGGCATTGGGCCAGCTGCTCGGTAACCGCCTGCATCTGGTGGATCAGCCGCGCGGGGATCGCCGCCGCTTTCTCGAACTGGCGGCCACCAATGCCGACACCGCCTTGGCCAGCCATCTGGCCCACCGTCACCAGATCGGCAAGCGCTTTGCCGCGCTGCAGGACCGCCTGGGGCTGGATCAGATGCCGGAGCGCATCGAGTGTTTCGATATTAGCCATACCATGGGTGAGTTGACGGTGGCCTCGTGCGTGGTCTTCACGCCGGCTGGCGCGGCCAAGAGCGACTACCGCCGTTACAACATCGAAGGCATAACTGGTGGTGACGACTACGCGGCCATGGCCCAGGCCCTCAGCCGCCGTTTTCGCCAGCGCGATGACGACAGCAAACTACCCGATCTGCTGCTGATCGATGGCGGTCTTGGCCAGCTGGCACGGGCCGAGGAGATCCTCGATGCCTTGGAGTGGGCACCGACGGTCAAACGCCCCTTGTTGATTGGGGTGGCCAAAGGGGAGACGCGCAAGCCGGGGCTGGAGACGCTGGTGATGGGCGGCAGCCACGACATGATCACCCTGCGCCCCGACGACAGCGCGTTGCTGCTGATTCAGCAGGTGCGCGACGAGGCCCACAGGTTTGCCATCAGCGGCCACCGTGCCCGCCGCCACAAGGCGCGCACCACCTCGCCGCTGGAGGGGATCGCCGGCATCGGGCCCAAACGCCGCCAGCAGCTGCTGACCCAGCTCGGTGGCTGGCAGCAGGTGCAGCAGGCGACAGTGGAGGAGCTGATGCGGGTGCCGGGCATTAGCCGGCAGCTGGCGGAAACCATAGTCGCTGCGCTCAAAGGCCGCTGATAGCCCTCAGCGCATTCGCGGCTGCACTAAAAGTGGGCCAAAGCTGGCCTGACCGCGCCAGATCCGATATAAAACCGGTGCCATTCATCTGCCGTTGTGACCATGCACACCTTACCCAATTACCTGACCCTACTGCGCCTTCTGCTCATTCCAGTGGTAGTGGTGATGTTTCTGTTGCCCTGGCAGTGGAGTAACTGGGCGGCAACCATCGCCTTTGCCCTGGCTGGTTTCACCGATTACCTCGACGGCTATCTGGCGCGCAAGCTGCAGCAGACCACCGCTTTTGGTGCCTTTATCGACCCGGTAGCGGACAAGATCACCGTAGCGGTGGCGCTGGTGATCCTGATCCATCACTACCAGAACCTGCTGGTGACCCTGCCGGCAATGGTGATCATCAGCCGCGAGATCCTGGTGTCGGCGCTGCGCGAGTGGATGGCCGAGCTGGGGGAGCGGGCCAAGGTGGCGGTGTCGCGCATCGGCAAATGGAAAACCACCTTCCAGATGCTGGCCATTGGCGGTCTACTGTGGCAGGTTCATCCGGCCGTCACCCAGCTGGCCATCGCGTTGCTGCTGCTGGCTGCACTCTTGACCCTGTGGTCGATGGTCAGTTATCTGCGCGCCGCCTGGCCAATTCTTAAACGCTAGTCAGAGCGCTTGAAAAACAACCAGTTCCGAAATCGGCTTTTTGTCATCTGCGGGATTGACTGACGCCGCTCGCTCAGTAGAATGCCGTCCACCAAGCGGGAATAGCTCAGTTGGTAGAGCACGACCTTGCCAAGGTCGGGGTCGCGAGTTCGAGTCTCGTTTCCCGCTCCAAATTTCTGCATGGCGGGTTGGCAGAGTGGCCATGCAGCGGATTGCAAATCCGTCCACCTCGGTTCGACTCCGGGACCCGCCTCCATCTTTTCGCGCTGCGGCGCCACCTCGCTTCACCTCGCCCCGGTGGTGAAATTGGTAAACACAGCGGATTTAAAATCCGCCGCCGTATGGCTTGCCGGTTCGAGTCCGGCTCGGGGCACCACTTCTGGATTCAATGTTACGCTCTGATTTATCAGGGCTTTTTGCGTTTCTGCAAGCGGCGTTGACGGGCTTATCCACCGTTTCTGTGGATAACCCGGTGGGTGGTCTTCGCCCTTGAGCGCCAAGCTGCTGTTCACCCCCGAGTTTTGCTGGCGTCAGTCGCTATTGGTGGAAAAGGCGGCGTTGCTGGTGGTAGCAGGCGGCGGCGAGTAGGCTTATCCACCACATCTGTGGACAACCCTGTGGGCGGCGCTGGCATAAGTGCCGCGCGCTGTTCAACCC
>JAGOCY010000067.1 GCA_017998495.1 Corallincola sp. | reverse complement strand
CTTGACCGTCAGGTGGGCGAGCGCGGCCAGTATCTGTCTGGCGGTCAGCGGCAGGCGGTGGCATTGGCGCGGGCACTGCTGTTCAACCCGCCGATCCTGATTCTGGACGAGCCGACCAGCCACATGGACAACCTGGCGGAACTGCAGGTGCGCGAGCAGCTGCGGGCGCTGGTGGCCGACAAGACCTTGCTGCTCATCACCCACAAGTTGCCGCTGCTGGATCTGGTCGATCGGGTGGTGGTGATCGAGCGCGGCCGGGTGGTGGCCGATGGCCCGCGTGATCAGATCGTCACCGCGCTGCGGGAGGGACAGATCCGTGGCCCCCGTTAAACCTCAGCCCAATGAGGCCGAGCTGGCCTACGTCGATGACATCAGCGCGGCCATGTTGCAGCGCACGCCGGGACATACCCGCCGTTTGCTCTATCTGCTGGCGGCAGTGGTGCTGACCTTTCTGGTGTGGGCCGCCTGGGCCCAAGTGGATGAAGTCACCATTGGCCTGGGGCGGGTGATCCCGTCGCAGCACACCCAGGTGATCCAGAACCTGGAGGGAGGCATCCTCAAAGAGCTGTTTGTCAACGAAGGGCAGCAGGTGGAGCGTGACCAGCCGCTGCTGCGTCTCGATGACACCCGCTTCCGTTCCGATCTGCGTGGCACCGAGGAGGAGCGGGCCAGCCTGCAGGGGCTGGTGGCGCGGTTGCGGGCGCAGTTGGCCAGCATCAGCAGCAGCGGGGAAGGGGCGGCGCTCAAGGTCAGTATCGATGCCCAGCCACTGACCTTGCCCGCTGGCTTTGGCGAACGTTTCGGCGAGCTGCTGGCGCGTGAACAGGCGGCACTGACCGCCCAGCTCAACAGCCTGCGCAGCCAGCTCGATGGCGCCAATCAGCAGATCGCCCAGCGTCAGCAGGAGCAGCGTGAGCTGGAGTCGCGCATTGGCCATCTGGGCAAGGGCTACGAACTGGGGCAGGAGGAGCTAGCGCTGACCAAGCCGCTGGCCGCCGATGGCGTAGTGTCGCGGGTTGAGCTGATCAAGCTGGAGCGCCAGGTCAATGAGCTGCAGAGCGAACTCGCCGCCGCTCAGCTCAACCTGCCGAAGATCCGTTCGGCAGTCTCCGAGGCGCTGTCCAAACGCGATGAATTGGTGTCGAAGTTTCTGGCCGAAACCCGCGAAACCCTCAACGCCCGCGAGTCTGAACTGGCCAAGCTGAGCGAGGCTCAAGTTGGTATTCAGGATCGGGTCGAGCGCACGCTAGTGGCCTCGCCGGTGCGTGGCACCATCAAGAAGATCCATATCAACACCGTGGGCGGGGTGATCCAGCCGGGCATGCCGATCCTGGAGATCGTGCCGCAGGAGGAGAGCCTGCTGGTGGAGGCTCGGGTGCAGCCCAAAGATATTGCCTTCCTGCGCCCCGGGCTGCCGGCGGTGGTCAAGTTCACCGCTTACGACTTTGCCATCTACGGTGGCCTGCGCGGCACCCTTGAGCACATCAGCGCCGACACCATCGAAGATGAAGAGAAAAAGCCCTTTTATCTGGTGCGGGTGCGTACCGAGAGCAGCCATCTCGGTGATGCCAGCAAGCCGCTGCCGATCATCCCGGGTATGCTGGTCCAGGTCGATGTGATCACCGGCAAGAAATCAGTTCTCGATTATTTGTTGAAACCCATACTGCGGGCCCGCGATCAGGCCCTGCGTGAACGCTGATATGACAACGGAGAGAGCAGTGAGTAACAAGTTCAAGTGGGCGCCAGTGGCGGCGGCCCTGATGGTAGTACTGTCACCGGCCAGTTGGGCCCAGTCGCTTGAACAGGCGGTGGCCACCGCCCTCGACAGCCATCCGGACGTCAGAGCCGCATTCAGCCGGTTCAAGGCGCGGGCGGCCGAAGTGGATGTGGCCAAGGCCGGTTACCTGCCGAGCCTCAATGCCACTGCGGGTTATGGCTACGAGCGTACCCAAGGTGAGGACTCGAGCAGCCGTACTGAGCTTGACCGTCGTGAGCTGGGGGTCAGCCTGCGCCAGATGCTGTTTGACGGCTTTGCCACCAGTAGCGAGGTCAACCGTACTGAAGCTGAGCGTGATGCCGAGCAGCTGGCGCTGCTGGCGACCGCCGAGGATATGGCGCTGGGGGTGAGTGATGTCTACCTCAAGCTGCTGGCCGCCCAACAGCTGGAGCAGCTGGCCAAAGAGAATCTCGAAGCGCATCTGACCATTCACAGCCAGATCCGTCAGCGTACCGAGTCGGGGGTGGGCTCGGCCTCGGATCTCAGCCAGATCAATTCACGTCTGGCACTGGCACGCAGCAACCTGGTGGCGGCGGTCAATAACCGGGTGGATGTGGAGGCGCAGTTTATGCGCCAGGTGAACGCTGCTCCCGAGGCATTGGTGCTGCCGGTGCCGGATGCCGACCTGCTGCCCAAGGATCTGCCGTCAGCACTGGAGATTGCGCGCACCAGCAACCCCGTGCTCAAGTCGGCCGCCCGTGACATCGAGGCTGCTCAAGCCCAGCGCGAGCGCGCCAAGGCCAACAACTACCCGGAGCTGGCGCTGGAAGTGGGCAGCAACTGGGACAATAACGTCGATGGCATTGAAGGGGCCAACGACAACCTGCAGGCGATGCTGCGGCTGCGCTACAACCTGTTCGCCGGTGGCGCCGACCGCGCCCGCACCGAAGCGGCCGCGTGGCGGGTGACCGAGGCGCAGGAGATCAACGCGCGCGCCCATCGCCAGCTGGATGAAGGCACGCGGCTGGCGTGGAGCGCTTATGAGCTGATTGGTGAACAGATCGCCTTCCTGCGTGACCATGTCTCTTCGGCTGTGGCCACCCGCAACGCCTACCAGAAGCAGTTTGATCTGGGCAAGCGCGGCCTGCTTGATCTGCTTGATGCTGAAAATGAGCTGTTTGAAGCGCGTCGCTCCTACGTCAGTGGCGAGCGCGATCTGCTGCTGGCGCAATACCGCTTGCTTAACGCCACGGGCCAGTTGCTGGCATCACTGCGGGTGGAGTTGCCGGCCGAGTACAAGGGGCAACCCTGATGAAAGCGCTGTTTGCGGCCGTTCTCGGCTTGCTGCTTGGTGGCTGTGCCGTTGAGGTGGCCATGCCTGGCCCCTACACCCAGCCCAACGCACTGGCCGATGCCGATGGCGACGGGGTGATCGACGCGCGAGAGCGTTGCCAGCAGACGCCGGGTGGCGCCCAGGTGGATAACTACGGCTGCAGCCAGGTGCGCAGTGCTGAACTGGTGGTGGAGATGGCGATCCACTTCGCCAATGACTCAGCCGAGATCCCGCAGGCCGACCGCGCGGCGGTGGTGGCCCTGGCCAGTTACCTGCAGCGTCAGCCACAGGCCCGCGCTCGCCTTGACGGCCATGCCAGCGCCATCGGCCCCGATGGTCGCAACAACCAGCTGGCGTTACGCCGGGCCCAGGCGGTGCGCGATCTGCTGGTCAAGGAGCATGGTGTCGCCCCGGAGCGGCTGGAGATCAGTGGCCATGGCACCAGCCGGCCGCTGGCAGCGGGTCAGGATGAACAGAGCCTCGGCCTTAACCGCCGGGTGGAGGCCCAGGCCGATGGTCTGGCGCACACTGTGGACCTGATGCGCTGGACCATCTACACCCCGGGCCGCTAGCATTTTTATTAGGTAGCGACAGTTGAGGAGGGGGAATGCAGCAACGGGCCGGTTGGCGCCTGCTGATCCCCCTTGGCCTGGTCGCCGCTCTGGCCGTGGCGGAGCGCGATGCGCAGCTAGGGCTGAGCAGTGAACAGGCCGCCACCATTGGCTCTCAGGTGGTCAGCCGCTATGGGCCGGCTGCGGGCGAGCGCTTTCGCCAGTGGCGTCAACTGGTCACCCAGCCGCCTGCCGATGAACGGGCACGGCTGGAAGCGGCCAACCGCTTTTTCAACCGCCAGCAGACCTTTGTTGATGATTCCATCCTGTGGCAGCAGCAGGACTACTGGGCGACAGTGCCGGAGTTTCTCGGCGCCGGCGGCGGTGACTGTGAAGATTTCGCCATCTCCAAGTTCTTTACCCTGCTGGAGATGGGGGTGGATGAGAGCAAGCTGCGCATCACCTATGTTAAAGCGCTGCAGCTGAACCAGTTCCATATGGTGCTGGCCTACTATCCGACCGCCGACAGTGAGCCGCTGATCCTCGACAATCTGATCGATGAGATCCGGCGGGCCGGAAAGCGCACCGATCTCAAACCGATCTATAGCTTCAATGGTGCGTCATTGTGGTTGGCGCGCGCCCAGGGCAGTGGCCAGCGGGTGGGCGGCAGCGACAAGCTCGGGCTGTGGCAGAGCTTGCGCCAGCGCATGCTCGACGGCGACTGGCAGGTGCCCCCGAACTTCAAACCGCAGACGGTGGCGAACGATGGTGTTGCCACGCCCCCGGTCACTGCCGCCCAGCCGTCCGCCACCAGTGACGATCCGGCGCTGCGTCTTGGCGGATACTCCACCCTGACCTCTGGGCAAGGTGATGAAGAGCAGCGACAGGAGGCGAGCCCGGCTGAGGTAACGCCCCCTGCCACCAATCTGATAACGCCGCAGCAGGGCCGCGATCCTTTATTGCAATTGGGCAACTACTCGACGCTGACGCCACCGCCAACGCCAGCGTCCGACGTGGAGCCGGCACCGAAGGACCAGCCAAAATCAGCGGCTGAACGCTAGCGCCGTCGCAGACCATGTGATGGCATGCCGGCGGCTGCCGCCGCCAGTACCAGTTTCTGGGTGATCAAGCGCCTGGCGCTTCCGCCCAGCCATCAAAGGCGGTCGCCAGCTCAGGCAGCAGGTTGCGCAGCTCGCCAACCAGCAGCGTGAAGTCGGCGTCGAGACGGGCGCGGGCGTCATCGCCACCGCTTTCGGCCTGTTCCTTGACGGTATCGAGATAGCGCAGGCGGCGAATGCTCAGATCATCACGCAGCACAAAACTGAGGCGATCCTGCCAGCTGACAGCCAAGGCCACGGCGCGCTTGCCGGCCGCCAGATGGGCGGCGATCTCCTCGCCGCGCAGATCTTGCTGCTTGCAACGCACCACGCCGCCGTCATCGCTGGCTGCCTTGAGCTCGGCTTCATCGCCCACCACCAGCCCGGTTGGCCATGGGGCGTCACCCAGCCAAGCGGTCATCAGGGCACTGGGGGCACTGTTGGTGGAGGCCGGGGTCACCGGCAGTGAGCCGAGGCTACGGCGCAGATGGCCCAGCAACTCTTCGGCGGCACCAGCGCTGCTGGCATCGACCACCACCAGCCCTTCGGCTGGCAGAATGGCGGCATACCGGCGGCGTAGGCGGCTAAAGGCCAGCGGCAGCAGCTTCTGGGTGATCGCTTCGCGCAGGGCGGTTTTGTCGCGGCGGCTGACCGGCTGGCCGCTCTCCGCCTCGCGCGCTTCCAGAGCCTCTTCCAGCTCCTGTTTGACCACCGCCGACGGCAGCAGTTTTTCTTCAACCTGCAGGCTGATCAGCAGGTTGCCGCCACTGGCCAGCAGCAGCTCGTCGCTGCCACGGCCAAACGGCGAGACCCAGCCGAGGCGCTTCATCTCAAGGCCTGAGGCGGGCTTGAAGGTGTCGTTGGCCAATGCGGCAGCGACGGTGTCGGCGCTCAGATCGATGGTTTGGGTCAGGCGATAAAGGCGCAGATTGCGGAAACTGAACATCAACACACTCCGGTATCAGTAAGGATCGTCGCGCAGGAAAGGGTTGGTAGCCCGTTCGCGACCTATGGTGGTATTGGGGCCGTGACCGGGCACCACCACGGTGGCATCCGGCAGTGACCACAGGCGGTCACGAATGCTGGCCAGCAGGGTGGCGTGATCGCCGCGGGGGAAATCGGTGCGGCCGATAGAGCCGGCAAAGAGCACATCACCTACCCACACCACGCCGCTGGCAGCGTCGTACAGCACCACATGGCCGGGGGTGTGGCCGGGGCAGAAGCGTACTTCCAGCTCGGCCTGACCCACCATCACCCGGTCCCCGTCGTTCAGATAGCGGTCAGGGGTGAAGGGCTGGGCCGGGGCAAAGCCGAACATCTGGCTCTGCATCGGCAGGCGATCCAGCCAGAACTGATCTTCTTGATGGGGGCCAATCACGCTAACCCCGGTTTGGGCGGCGATGGCGCTGGTGGCCCCGACATGGTCGAGATGGCCGTGGGTGAGCAGGATCTGGGTCAATCTGAGATCTCGGCGGGCTACTTCATCCAGCAGGCGCTGGGCTTCGCCACCGGGGTCGACCAGTGCCGCTTCACGACTCTGGTCGCACCACAGCAGTGAACAGTTCTGGGCGAACTGGGTTACCGGAAAGATCGCGTAGTGCAGCGCCATCATCACCCCCTGAGCAAATGGGCGGCCATGATAGCAAAGCGGCTGCCCGGGGGCAGCCGCACCAGCCACAGCAATGGGCTTAGTTGGTCGCCGCTGGTGCTGTGGGCTTGAACAGATCGGGGTTGGCGATCTTGTTGATGCGGTAGGTGCCCTGCTGGCGCACCACCTTGACCGTATCACCGGCCACGATCGGTTCGGGCTGATCGGCGTCTACCGCCTGCACCACCGAGATGATCTCATCGGTGGTCAAGCGCACGGTGTATTCACGGCCAGTGGCTTTGGTCAGCCCCTCTTCGGCCATGGCGCCGACTGCAGCACCGACCACGGCACCAGCGATGGTGGCCAGATCTTTACCGGTGCCGCCGCCTACGGTAGAGGCGGCCACACCCCCGGCCGCACCACCCACCAGACCGCCGAGGCCAGACTTGGTGCCTTCGATCTGGACCTCCTGCACATCCAGCACCTGACCAATCAGGATCTCCTGCACTTTACGCGCTTCATCGCGGGAATAGCTGGTGCCAGTCTGCGAGGAAGGCACACAGGCGGTTAGCAGGGAGGCCGCCACAACAGTGATCAACAGAGTTCGCATGGCTTGGGTCCTTATCGGCGGATACCGGCAACGCTACCGGTGAGCTTGATCTCATTTTATGCCAGCGGCGCGGCTATGGTAGAGGTGGCTGGGGCCAGGCTGGAGGCGAGCGGTGATCAGATGTGTTGCAAGAGATGGCGCGCTGGCGTTGCAGTGCGGCCATGAGTGGCTGCTGCTGCAGCCGTGGGGGGAACATGGGCTGCGCCTCCGCATCGGTCGCGGGGCAGGGCTGCAGCACCCGGATTGGGCATCGGCGCTGCTG
>JAGOCY010000066.1 GCA_017998495.1 Corallincola sp. | reverse complement strand
CTGCCACAAGGTGCGCAGGTGACGCAGCTGTTCCACTTCCAGCGCCGCAGTGCTCAGTTCAGTAACAAGGTGCTGCAGCCGTTCGGCCGCCGCCACCAGATCGGGCGTGTCGCCTGCGGCCAGGCTGGCATCGAGCTGTCGGCTGTGATCGCGCAGCGCGTTTTCCAGTTCGCCGGCCTTGGCCTGGGCCGCTGCTGCGCGTTGCTGGGCAGCAAGCGCCGCCTGCCACTGCTGCTGCAGGGTCGCGAGTTTGTCGCCGAGGCGCGTTGCCAGCAGGTCACCCTTGTGCTGCTGCTCGCTGTCGAGCTCCGGCCGCAATTGCTGCCATTCAGCCAGCAGGGCCTCGCTCTGGCTACCCAGCTGCTGCTGGTTGACCGCCTGCGGCTCGGCCAGCTTGTCGCTCCAGGCGTTGATCTTGGCCAACAGCAGGCGCAAACGCTCGGCGCGGCTGGCCAACTGGCGGGCAACGGCATCACGTTCATCCAGCAGCTGCTGGGCGGCACTGGCCACACTGCTGTCGCTGGCTTTGCGCGCCAGGCGCTGCAACAGCTTGTCGTCGCTAACGTGGCTGACTGCCCACTGCCGCAACGCGGTGTCTGCATCGCTCTCGGCGGCGTCAGCAAACAGCCGTTCTTTATTGAGCCGGGTCAACGCCGCACGGCGAGCGCTGGCGCTCGGTAGCTGGCGCCACAGCGATTCAACCAGTTTGGAGTCTTTGCAGTGACCGACAAAATCGCTGCGTTTGGCATCGTCAAAAGCGCCATCACAGAGTTGCTCGCTGACCCGCGCCAAGGCGCTCTTGCGAATGCCGCTGTCGGCATCCTGATGGCCAGCCAGATACCAAAGTTCCAGCGTATCGAGACGCTGCAACGCCGCCAGCCGCACCTGGCGGTCGCCATCATTGAAGGCCAGTTCGCGCAGGGTGCGACGTTCCTCATCTCGGCCAGGATCAAGGGTGGCAACGGCCGCAAGACGTTTGCCGGCATCGGGGTGAGACCAGGCGGGACGGAACAGTCGACTAAAGATCATCGTGATCAAACCTCGCAATGGGGTCCTGGGAACGAAACTGGGTTTTCAACTCAGCCTTGGATTTGTGAATGATCTGGCCGTCGCTGGCAATCGACAGATGGTCGTTGCCACCGCCATGCCAGGCCTGATAGAGCATGGTGGCCTGCATCGCATAACGGCGCTGGTCATCGGTCAGGCGGATACCATCCTCCCATAGGCCAGTTTCAACGGCCGTGCGCAGGCGCAGGAAAGCCCCCTCATCCATGGCGGCAACCAGCTCACGCAGGGCCGCCATCTCGGGATCTACTTGCTGAAAATCTGCCATGCCCGCACCCCCAGATAACTGATCAGGCCAATCGCCATCATCACCTGGCCGGCGGTCACCAGCCATGGCGTGTCTACCCCGAACCAGAACGTCAGGGCCGCGCCACCAGTAAATAGCAGTAGCGCCAGCGCATTGCCCATCATGAACCGTTGTTGACGCTGGATGCGCAGAATACGCAGGTGGCTGTCACGGCGCTCCTGATCGCCCTCGCCCAGCGGGCAGTGACAGGCCGGGCAGCGGCTGCTGCGGCTGGAGATCCGCTTGTTGCAAGCGGGGCAAGCGATCAGGGCCATGAACAGACTCCACCATCGGGGCCGCCATTATTGACCAATGGTCGGCAGCCGCCAATGGCTAAGGGATGGGTCAACTACCCTTGCGGCGCAAACCACGCCAATAGGCATGAACGGTTTCCTTCATCTCGCGATGAAGCAGCATGATGCCCAGCAAGTTAGGCAGGGTCATCAGCACCACCGCCACCCCTGCCAGGTTCCAGATGGTGGTGGTATCGCTCAGCGCCGCCCACACGAAACCGGCCACGTAGAGCACCCGGTACGGCATGATGGCGCGATAGCCCAGCAGGTACTGCACGGCACGGTCACCGTAATAGGACCAGCTGATGGTGGTGGAGAAGGCAAACAGCAGCAACGACAGCGCCAGCAGCTGCTGACCGTAACTGCCGATAAAGCTGCGCGTGAAGGCAATGGCCGTTAACTGGGCAGAGTGCACGCGCGACAGGCCATTGAGTGTCACTTCGCTGTTGGCCAGCTTGCCGTTAACCACCGTCAACTCGCCATCAAAGGGATGACCAGCGACGCTGTAGCGCACCTCTTCAGCCACCGAGCGTGCATGAATCAGAGTGTAATCGCTACTTTGGGCCACACCGTCAACCACCGTCACTGAGCCGGTGTATAGCGCGACATCTGACGGCTGGTTGGTCAACCAGGCCCCCAACTGCAGGCGATGGCTGTCATCCTGGTCACTCCACTGGCCCTGGATGTAGAGCATATCCGCCGTTTGAAACTGGTTCTGGTGCTTCTCGGTCCACACCCCGGACGCCAGGATCACCAGGCCGGTGATGGTGCAGATGATCAGGGTGTCGATAAAGGGTTCGAGCAACGCCACTATCCCCTCTGACACCGGCTCATGGGCCTTGGCGGCTGCATGGGCGATAGGCGCTGAGCCCTGGCCTGCTTCGTTGGAGAAGAGACCGCGGGCGACGCCGCGATTAAAGGCGTAGGCAAAACTGGCGCCCAGAAAGCCGCCAACCGCCGCCGAACCGGTGAAGGCGTCGGCAAACACCGAGGCCAATGACGGCAGGATGTTGTCGTAATGCTGAATGATCACCGCCAACGCGCCGAACAGATAGACACAGGCCATCGCTGGCACCAGACGACTGGCGACCAGGGCGATGCGGCGAATACCGCCAAGAATGACCAGTGCCAAAATCACTGCCAGCACCCCAGCGGTGATCGCCGGTGCGAGGCCAAAGCCGCGCTCCATGGCGCTGGCAATGCTGTTGATTTGCGGCATGTTGCCGGTGCCGAAAGAGCAGATCACGGTGGCCACGGCAAACAAGATGGCCAGCCACTTCATCTTCAACCGCCGATCCATGTAATACATCGGCCCGCCAGCCATGCTGCCGTCTTCGGTCTTCACCCGATACTTGTGGGACAGGGTGACCTCGACAAACTTGGTAGTCATGCCAAAGAACGCGGTCACCCACATCCAGAACAGCGCCGCCGGCCCACCGAAATAGATTGCCAGGGCCACACCACTGATGTTGCCGGTACCGACAGTGCCCGACAGCGCGGTGGCCAGCGCCTGAAAGTGGCTGGTATCACCCGGTGCTCTCTTGTCGTCGTAGCGCCCGGAAACCACTTTCCAGGCATGATTGAAATAGCGGATCTGGGGAAACCCCAAATAGAAGGTGAAGAACACACCAACGCCAACCAGCAGATAGGGGAAATAGGCCGCCGACCCCAGCAGGCTGTCCAGCCATATCAGCCACTCATTGAACGTATGCACATCCCTCTCCTGTTATCTCTGTTGCGCTGATGGCGATAAGGCAACCCGCCTGTCGCATCATAGGGCGGCATCAGCTTGTGTAACAAGAGGTTGCAAGGGTTAGCCAGCACCGCAAAAAACAACGGTTGACAGGCCGTATGGCGCGGCTTAACATGCGCGCCGCTTGAGACGGTCGTTCCCCAGTAGCTCAGTCGGTTAGAGCGACGGACTGTTAATCCGCAGGTCGTAAGTTCGAATCTTACCTGGGGAGCCAAGTCTCAAAACACCAACCCGCAGCAGTGCGGGTTTTGTTTTTTTAGCGCCGTTCAGCAGCCGCCAAACAGAGGTTGACAGCCCCGTTTGCCGGCCGTAACATGCGCCCCGCTTGAAGCGATTATTCCCCAGTAGCTCAGTCGGTTAGAGCGACGGACTGTTAATCCGCAGGTCGTAAGTTCGAATCTTACCTGGGGAGCCACAAGCGCCCACACCAACCCGCCCTTTTGGCGGGTTTTGTGTTTCTGGCCGTCGCGGCCATGCCAACTTTTTAGCCACATCGCTGGTCCGACCAAGTTAACGCCGTTCACTTCACATAACTGTAACCTGGTCATCTATTGTTCAGTCTGAACGTTTTGCAAACGTTTTACCTGTCGTTATGGTATTGCCTGCCTGGTGAGTTGATCCGTGCTCCCTGCTCCGCCCGGCGACGAAACTATAAATAGAACAGGACTCTGACCCTATGAACATGACCCGCTCGACGGCGTCATGGGCTGCTGCCGTAGCGCTTATAGCGCTTCCGGCCGTTGCTCATGCCGACTGGTATTTCCGTGGCACCCCCAATGGCTGGGCCGCCACCCAGATGACCGCAGAATCCTCCACCCTCTACTCCACCTGCCAGAGCTTCACCAGCGGTGACAGCAGTGGTGGCCCGCGCTTCAAGATCGACCGCTACGGCAACTGGGCCGAAAACTACCCAGCAGCCGACTACGCAGTTAGCGCCAATACCAGCTACAAAATCAGCTTTAACACCAGCACCAAGGCGATCACCGCCACCCCGGTCAGCAGTTGCGGCGGCCAGACTGGCTTTACCAAGAAGTTCAACCAGCTGTATTTCCGCGGTACCCCGAACAGCTGGGGCACCAGCGCCATGGCGCTGACCGCCAACAATACCTGGGAGCTGGATGTTAACTTCAGCGGTGGCAGCAGCCAGCGCTTCAAGCTCGATGTCACCGGCAACTGGAGCGAAAATTACGGCGATACCAACAAAGACGGCATCCTTGAGCGTACCGGTGGTGACATCTACACCAGCGTCAGCGGTACCTACAAGCTCAAGGTCAATGACAACACCCTCGCCTACAGCCTGACCCCGGTTGCCGGCAGCAACCTGCCGCCAGTCGCGGTGATCACCCCCGGCGGCAGTGTCACCGCCCAGGTCGGCGACACCCTCACCTTCAGTGGCGAAGATTCCTCTGACAGCGATGGCTTTATTGCCAGCTACAAGTGGAGCAACAACGAAACCACTGAAACCACCACCATCACCTTTAGCGCCGCCGGTACCCAAACCATCGGCCTGACGGTGACCGATGATCAAGGCGCCACCAGCAGCAGCAGCGTCAGCGTGACTGTGACCAGCGGCCCGATCATCACCGATAAATGGTATTTCCGCGGCACCCCCAATAATTGGGGCACTACGGCCATGACCAGCAGCGACAACCGGCTGTTCTGCACCCAGCAGAGTTTTGGCAGCAACGACCCGCGCTTCAAGATCGACCATAAAGGCGACTGGACCGAAGCCTATCCGGCCCAGGATTACCGGGTCAGCGCCAACACCACCTATGACATCTGCTTCGACGCCCAGACCAAGACTCTGGATGTAGACGCGGTGCAAGGTGTGGATACTCAAGCGCCCAGCGTTACCGCCACCCCGGGTGGTGGCAGTTATGCCGACAGCCAGAACATTCAGCTGCAGGTCACTGATAATCAGGACAGCGCGCCGGTGGTCTACTACACCGTCAACGGCACCACGCCCACCACGGCGTCGCCCCGCTACAGCGGCCAGACCATCACCGCCACCGACAAAGGGCCAGGCACCGATCTGGTGATCCGCACCCTGGCGGTTGACGCCAGCGGTAACCAGCAGGAGCAGAGCTTCAGCTACAACATCGGCGCCCTGCCGGTCTCTGGTGATTTCCGTAGCGAAACCATCTACTTCCTGCTCACTGCCCGTTTCTATGACGGCGACCCGAGCAACAACTACTACAACCGCGACCGCTATAAAGCCGGCGATCCGCACTGGCGGGGCGACTTCAAGGGTCTGATCCAAAAACTGGACTACATCAAGGACCTGGGCTTCACCGCCATCTGGATCACGCCGCCGGTCGAGAACCGCTCCGGTCTCGATTACCACGGCTACCATGCCTATGACTTCTATCGCGTCGATCCGCGTCTGGAATCGGAAGATGCCAGCTACAAGGATTTCATCGATGCCGCTCATGCCAAAGGGCTGAAAGTGATTCAGGACGTGGTGGTCAACCACAGCAGCCAGTACGGTCTGCGTGGTCAGGTGTGGATCAACCATCTGCCAATCAAGTACTACGTGCCTAAAGGCTCGACGCAAGGGCTGATCAACAATGGCCCCTATCAGGGCAACCTGGGTGATTACGCCAGTGCCAACCGCTGCGACGATGACAACCCGGTAGCACCGGACTGGTATCGCGCCCGTTGCACCAGCGATCCGCAAGGCGTGGTGCCGCTGGTCGATCCCAAGACCGGGGTGACGGTGCCACTGGCGGGCTACGATCCGGGCCGCTTCTTTGGCATCGACGCTCAGGGCCTTGACCCGAACTGGTATCACCTCGATGGCTTTATGGCTGGCGGCGACTGGGAAAACCCACTGGCACTGCAGCGCAAGCACATGGCTGGTGACACCATCGATCTCGCCACAGGCCGCCAGAACGTGAAGGACTACATCAACGGCGCCATCAAGATGTACCTCGACATGGGCGTTGATGCGATCCGCGTCGATACCCTCAAACACGTCGAGCGCAACGAACTGTTGACCTACATCCACGAGTGGCAGGCACATAAGCCAGGGTTGTTTGTGTTCGGTGAAAACCTGGTCAAGGGCACCGGCTGGGGCTCCGAGCTCGACGGTGACAACGCCTCGGCGGTGATCCGCCCCTGGTGGTACACCCGTCTGACCAATGATCCGTCCAACCCCAATGGTGGCGGCGACTCAGGCTTGTCGGTGCTCGATTTCTCACTGTTCTCCACCTTCCGCGACAACATCCGCAATGGCCACTTCGGTGGTATTGGCGGCATCTTCGCCAAAGACTGGATCTACGGTGATGCCACCAAACTGGTGACCTTCTTCCAGAACCACGATGTCGGCCCGGACAACGATTTCAAATATCGCTTCGGTGGCCTCGAATCGAACGCAGCACTGGTCTACAACCTGCTGTGGACCGCCCGTGGTATCCCCACCCTCTACTACGGTGAGGAGATCATGTTTGCGGCCGGTAAACCCCAGGACATCGATGGGGAAACCATGACTGTTGACCAGACCGGCCGCGCTTATTTCGGCCCGCATCTGGACAACTTGGCTGCCACCCAGGCCCATCCGCTCTACCAGCACATCAAGCGTCTGAACCAGATCCGCAAAGCGGTTCCGGCCCTGCAGAAAGCGCCGATGAGCAAGGTCAACGAGTGGGGCGCTGGCATCAGCTTCGTGCGTGATCTGCCCGCCGAGAACAGCTACGCTGTGGTCGGCCTGGCCGCCACTGGCGCTCAGAACGTCACGGTCAGCGGCGTCAAGAATGGCACCTACCGCGATGCGGTTTCGGGCGCCACCTTGAGTGTCAGCAACGGCAATCTGAGCTTCTCGGTA
>JAGOCY010000065.1 GCA_017998495.1 Corallincola sp. | reverse complement strand
TGGTCGGCCAGCTGCTGCCATTGCTGCTGTTGCTGGCGCTCACCCGCGCTAAGGGAGCGCCCAGCCAGCAGCCACAACCGCCCCGGCAGGGCGCGGGCCAGCGCAAGCCCACGCTCGAGCACCGCCCCATCCACGGCGGGCGGCCGCCACAGCACCAGCGCCTGACGCAGCTGCTGCAGCTCGCCCCAGTCGACCTGATAACTGCCCTTGGCGGCCCGTCGGCGGGCCGCCGTGATCAAGGTGCTGAGCTCGGCGTAACCTTCGCGATCCGGGGCCAGCACCACCACCAGCGCCCCATCGTCAAAGCGCAGCTCAGTGCCGATGATCAGCCGGAAGTCGGGCAGCGCCTTCGCCGCCTGCCACGCCTTGACCACCCCAGCCAGTGAACACTCATCGGTCAGGGCCAGCCCCTGATAGCCAAGGGCATGGGCCTGCGCCACCAGCTCTTCAGGGTGAGAGGCGCCGCGCAGGAAGCTGAAATTGCTCAGGCAGTGGAGTTCGGTGTAGCCCATTACTGTATATTCGTACAGCACCTTTCTTTCGACAAGGGCGTCTTTACCGCCACCCCCATTGCCGCAACAATAGCCCGGTCACATGCTGGTCAACCGCCGCGGAGTTGCTGTGCGCCTGTCCCTGTTGTCTGTGGTGCTGCCCCTGTGGTTCAGCGCTTGTGCCACGCTGGCGGCCCCGGCCAGCGACAGCCCCTGTGCCAAGGTGGTGGGCCGCCCCTGTACCGCGCTGGTGCTGGGCGGCGGTGGCGCCCGTGGCGGCGCCCATGTTGGTGTGATCAAACAGCTGGAAGCACAGCAGGTACCGGTCGACCTGATCATCGGCACCTCCTTCGGCTCCTTTGTCGGCGCCCTCTACGCCTCGGGCAAGAGCCCGGCCGAGATCGAAACGTTGATGCTGGCCACCGACTGGAATGCTGGCTACCGCGACCGCGTCAACCGCGACGAGATGCCGATGCGGCGCAAGCATCAGGCTGATGACTTCAACATTCAGCTCGGCATCGGTGTGGGGCTGGAGGGGGCCAAATTGCCCGCCGGCGTGCTGCTGGGTCAGGCCCTCTCCAACCTGCTGCGCACAGCGGTGGGCAGCCAGGCGGCGCTCACCAGTTTCGATGAGCTGCCGATCCCCTTTCGCGCCGTGGCGGCCGATCTGGTCAGTGGCGAAGCGGTAGTGCTTGGCCATGGCGATCTGGCCTCCGCCATCCAGGCCTCGATGTCGATTCCCGGTGTGGTCCAGCCGATGGAGATCGACGGCAAACTGCTGGTGGATGGCGGCATTGCCGCCCAAGTACCGGTGGGCATCGCCAAGGCGCTGGGCGCCGAACGGATCATCGCTGTCGAGATCAGCTCACCCGGCTACGGCCCGGATGAACTGGGCTCGGCAGTGGAGATCATGGACCAGCTCAGCTACTTCCTGATCCGCAAGAACGTCGAACAGGATCTGGCGCTGCTGCAAGCAGACGATGTATTGCTGATCCCGGCGCTGGGGGATATCTCGACCTTTGCCTTCGACCGCCTGCCAGAGTCGATCGCCGCCGGTGAACAGGCCGCCCGCAACGAACAGACCCAGATTGCCCACCTCGGTATCGCCAGCAGCGATTACCAGCAGTGGCAGTTGGCCCGTCATGCGCCACCGCCACCACCGGAGACGATCGATCGCATCATTATCGACAACCGCTCACTCCTCGACGAGGCGGTGATCCGCCAGCGGCTGGGGGTTAAAGAGGGGGATCTCTACGATCAGCAGCGGGTCGCCAGCGGTATTCGCAATGTCTATGGTCTCGGCACCTTTGAGCGCATCAGCCATGAGGTACGCACCGTCGATAACAAGCAGGAGCTGCATATCCTGGCCCAGGAAAAGCGCTGGGGACCGGGTTATCTCGACTTTCAGCTGCAGCTCGAGAATGACTTCGATCTGGAGCAGAGCCATGAGCTGGGCTTTGCCTACACCCTGACCAACCTCAACCGCTGGGGCGGCGAATGGCGTAACGAGCTGGTGTTTGGCTCCAACCGCCATCTGGGCAGCGAGATCTACTCGCCCTTGTATACCAGCCCCTTCTATCTGCTCGGCCGGGCCGACTTTGATACCAGCAACTATGTGGTACGTGATGCTCAGGGGCGCTCAACCGGCGATCTTACCGTTGAGCACATCGCCTTTACCGCAGCCCTCGGCCTGCGCCTGAGCGATCACCACGACCTCTGGTTCGGGCTGATCAGCTATGACGGCGACACCCGGTTGCCCGTGACCGCCGAGGTCGAAGATGACAACCTCGATTTCTACCGCCGTGGCCTTGCTGGCCACTGGGAGTACGACAGCCTCGACAACGCTTCGCTGCCCACCCGGGGCCTGCGCTGGCAGGCACGGCTGGAGCGCAGCCGTGATCGGGTGGAGGGAGAAGGCGATGACATGGCCTCGGTGGCTGAACTGCGCTGGCTGGGCGCCACCCGTCTCGGCGCCAGCCATATCCTGCGCGCCAATTTGCGGCTGCAGGACTATCTCAATGACGACTTCACCTACGCTCCCAAGCTCTACTCGCTGGGCGGCTTTCTCAACCTCTCTGGTTATCCGTCCAACCAGTTGTTTGGCCGGCACCTGCGCTACGGCAACCTGATCTACAACTACCAGGTGGCCGACAACGACTTCGGTGCCTTCAAAGCCCCGCTCTATGTCGGCCTGTCGCTGGAGAGCGGTAACGTCTGGGATAAAGGTGACAGCGTCGACTACGGCGAAGTGATCTGGGCCAGCAGCCTGTTTGTTGGCTGGGACAGCCCGCTCGGCCCCATCTATCTGGCCTATGGCCGCGCCGAGGGCCCCTGGGATAGTATCTATTTTTACCTCGGCGACACCTTCTAACGACAGCGTCAACCGAACCAGCCGTGAACAAACCAGCGCCCAGCGCTGGTACGAAACAGCCAGGCGGGGCGACCGTCTGGCGCCCGCGCCCGGTAATAGTCACGCTGCACCGGCTCAGCCCACCACTGGCTGACCAGCCGCTCTGGACCATCCAGCAACGGCCAGGGGGCGGCCAGCGGCAGAGGCTCTGGCAGCAGCCACAGCGGACGCCCGCCATGGGCATAATCACCCCCGCCCAGCGCCGCCGCCACCAGCTGACCAGCCTGCTCCGGTACATGCTCAGCGCGAGCCACCAGCCCCTGCAACTGGTCCGGGCTGAGCCGGGCCTGTAGCCGTGACAGCAACTGGTCGGGGCTGAGGGCTCCACTCGCCGCCTGCCACAGATCAGCTGCCGGTGGCGGCAACGGCTCCAGCGTCTGCGACCTCAGCCGCAGCCAGCACACCGGTGCCAGCAACGGCTGACGGGCGAGCTGCAGGCGCGCCAACATCAGCCAATTGGCCGCCATCCCTTCCGGCTGCGCCGATGCCAGCCGCAGGCACGTAGCTGGGAGCTGGCGGTGACCCAACTCCAGTTGCAGCGCGCTGGCCGCCAGCTGACGCTGACGCAGCCACAACTGCAGCCGCTGCAGCTGGCGCTGTAATACAAACAGCACCCCTTCGCTCTGCTCCGCCTCGTACAGCAGGGTCAGGCGATCATCAAACTGCGGAGATGGCTGATAGGCAGGCACGGCAGGCGGACCCGGCGCTGCCAGCCGCTGCAGCCATAGCACCAGTTCCGCCCCTGCCCGACGGCGCACCTCCGCCAGGGGCAGGGCCTGTAACTGCCCCAGCTGCGCCAATCCCCAACCCTGCAGCCGCTCCAGCTGGCGGGGCTGCAGCTGACAGCGGGTGAGTGGCAAGGCCGACAGCTGTTGCTGCAGCCCTGGTAGATCATCATCCAAGCAGTGATGGCCGGCTCGTGCCAGCAGCCTGGCCGCCCAAGGCTGAGGCGCCAACACGGCCTGCAAGCGATAGCCCTGAGCACGCAAGCGGCTGGTCAGCTGAGCCGCCAACACCGGCGGCGCCCCATGTAACCGGGCCATGGTCGCCAGTTCCAGCCAAAGGCCACGTGGCGGGTCCGGGTGAATGCGGGCCACCAGCTGATAGCAATCCTCAGCTAGCCGCTGCAGCGCCTGCTGCTCCTGCGCCGGCTGCAGGCGCAATGCCTGCAGCTCATCGCACAGGGCCAACGCCTCAGCCAGTGCCATCCCCGGTTGCAGGCCCACAGCCAGGGCAGCGCCATTGCACTGCTGCAGGCGGTTGCCAGCATCAAGCAATACCCAGCAGCCTGCAGCAGGATCATCGGCCAGCAAGGCATCCAGTGCCAGAGCGGGAAAATGGAGATAAAGCCAGCGCACGGGAGATGCCTCAACTGGCCAACGGCCAGAGCGCCGGCGGCAGAGGCCAGCCACCACGGCGCTTGAGCACGGTCAGCTGCAGGCCGTCCGCTACCCATTGCAGCTGCAACCGCACCGCAGCGGGTGAGCTGTGGCTGGCCGCAGCCAGTGGCCGAATGACAAAGCAGCGGCAATGACCACGCTCAGCAGCCAGCTGCAGCCGCCGCAGCTGAGCCAGCTCCAGCTGCGGCAACCACGCCAAAACCATGCTACAGCTGCCGCTGGCCACCCCCTGCTCGGCACACCACAAGGCCAAAGGCGGCGTTAGCGCGCGGCCCAGCAGCTGACGCTCCAGAGCCACGCCCGCCGCTCGCAATGCTGGCGGATAGGGGGTTGCCGGCGGATTGATCCACAGCTGCCAGCGTGGATCGGCGGCTAACCCGGCCAGCGCCCGGCTCAGCAGGCGCAACTCACCCTGACCCGGAGCATCGACCAGCAGCTCGATCAGAGCCCGGGGCGGCCAACCATCAGCCAGCAGCTGCTGATCCAGCCACGACCAGCCTGTCGCCAACCGCTCCTCAGGGCTCACCCGGGCTGCTGCCTCTCCTTGCCACAACTGGCCAGAGGCCAGCAGTTCAGCCATCGCCATGGCTCAGCCCCTGCTCATGACGCGGCGCTCAGTAACAGTGATGGTACGAGCATTGAACAGGGCCGAACGGCAGAGAGCCAAAAGCATATGATCACCAATAATACTGTATGCCCATACAGCATTATTGGTGAGAACCAACCTTTCCGCAACGTGCCTTCAGGCCGCTACCGGCAACGCCAGCAACACCCAGATCCCGGCCAGAAAGCCGAGCATCACCGCCCAACTCCAGCGCAGATGGCCCATAAAGGTGTACTGGCCACGGGCAATGCCCATCAGCCCAACGCCTGCTGCCGAGCCCACAGCCAGCATGCTGCCCCCGGTGCCAGCGGTCAGGGTCACCAACAGCCATTGGGTAACCGACATCTCCGGATCCATCTGCAGCACCGCAAACATCACCGGAATGTTGTCGATCACCGCCGACAGAAAACCGATCAGTACGTTGGCGCTGGTGGCGCCAAGGCCACCATAAAGCTGCGTCGCCACTAGGTGGAGGTAACCAATAAAGGCCAGCGCCCCCACGCAGTACATCACCCCAAAGAAAAACAGCAGCGTGTCCCACTCAGGATCACTGATGTCTTCAAAGGGGTTTTTGGCCAGCTGGGGATCATCATGGGGCAAGACTCGCGCCTGGAAGTAATCAACCAGCAACAGCAGCGACAGGCCGCTCATCATGCCGAGGTAAGGGGGCAACCCCAGCCAGTGCTCAAAGCTGACCGCCAGGGCAATGGTCAGAGCAAACAGCAAGCAGGTACGGCGGGCCAACGGCTTCATATGAAAACGACGATGGCCTACCTCGCCGCGGCCTTTGGGTAAGGCAAAGGTCATCAACGCGGCAGGGATCAAAAAACAAACCAGAGAGGGTAAAAACAGGTGAAAGAAGGTGAAAAAGTCGACTTTACCCGCCTGCCACACCATCAGCGTGGTGATATCGCCAAAGGGTGAAAAGGCACCGCCAGCATTGGCCGCCACCACCACATTAATACAGCCGAGCTGCACAAAGCGCGGTTGCCCCTTACCCACGGCCATCACCACAGTCCCCATCACCAGGGCGGTGGTCAGGTTATCCGCTACGGCAGAGACGAAAAAGGCGACGACACCAGTAATCCAGAACAGCGCCCGATAGCCAAAACCACGATTGACCAAGACCTGCTTGAGCGCCTCAAACACCCCACGCTCTTCAATGCGCTTGATGTAGACCAGGGCGACGGTGATAAACAGTAACAGCTGGGCATATTCACCCAGATTGGCGATCACCGCGCCGTGAATCACCTCATCAGAAACGCCACTGTCAGCGGCAATCAAAGCCGCGATCACCCACATCACCCCTGCGGCTAGCACCACTGGCCGCGATTTGGATAGATGCAGTTTCTCCTCAAGAACCACCGCCGCATAGGCGAGGATAAAAACCCCCAACAGCAGTGCCGACAACGGATGGCGCGTCGCATCCAGCACCGTCATACCGTCCATCGCCCATGCAGGGCTGGCAACCAGCCAACCGCAAATCACCCCTAACAGCCCGCACCAGCGGCGGCCCGGCAGCAGTTGTCCCATACCGATGATCTCGCGAAAAGAGCGCACAGCGCGCCTCAGCAATCTAAATCTGCCATGTGCTGCGGATCCTGGTGCGGATCAAGCTAGCGCAACCTTGGCTGGTCAGCGTGCCACTTTGATACTGAGCACCAGCTCAAAACGAGCCACAGCTTCGTCACCAAATTGCGCCGGACAACGAGCAGTGATGGTCACGGGCTGATTGATGCGCTCGCCGCTGGCCAGCGCCTGCTCCAGCATGGTTGAGATCAGCGGGCCATCGTCGCAGCGGAACTCCACATCCCGCTCCGGCCGCTTGAAGAACTCACCGCTGACCGCCTTAAACGCCAGCGACATCTTCAGCTGGCGCTGCTCGGCCAAAAAAAAGGCCAAAAAACCACCAGCCACATCGGCGCCGACAGCCAAGGCACCAAAATACATGCTGCCCAGATGGTTACGGGTCCGCCGCCGCAACGGAATGATCATGGTGACCCCCGATGCGTCCAGCCGGGTCAACCTTGGCCGGCAATAGCCGATCATCGGCACCTTGAGCCAGCCAAACCACCACAGCATGCGGTTCGCGCGCGCTAACATTCCTGACTCCTCCGACCAGCAGGTTGCTGCAAGCATAGCCAAACGAGCGGAGCATTCGCAGTGAGCACCGGACCACAAACGAAAAAACCCCAGCCTGTTGGCTGGGGTTTTCGCGATTGGGTGCCTGGCGGTGACCTACTCTCGCATGGCCGGAGCCACACTACCATCGGCGCAGTTGCGTTTCACTTCTGAGTTCGGAATGGAGTCAGGTGGTTCCACAACGCTGTTGCCGCCAGGCAAA
>JAGOCY010000064.1 GCA_017998495.1 Corallincola sp. | reverse complement strand
CGGCAGGTAAAAGTCGGTGATCTCCGGAAACTGCTTTTGCAGGATCGGTACAAACACCTCGTTGAGGGCGACGCCGAGGATGGCCGGCTCATCGGGTGGGCGGCCGGTGTAGGTGCTGTGGTAGATGGCATCGCGGCGCATGGTCACATGGGTGACGGTAAACACCGGGAAGGATTCCACCTCGTTGTAATAGCCGGTGTGGTCGCCGAAGGGGCCTTCTGGCGCCATCTCGCCGGGGGCGATATAGCCCTCCAACACGATTTCGCTGTGGGCCGGCACCTCCAAATCGCAGGACAGCGCCTTGGCCACTTCGGTGTTGTCGCCACGCAGCAGCCCGGCAAAGGCGTATTCCGACAGGCTGTCGGGCACCGGTGTCACCGCGCCCAGGGTGGTCGCCGGATCGGCGCCTATGGCTACCGCCAGCGGGAAGTTTTCGCCGGGGTGAGCCTGCTGCCAGTCGCGCAGATCCAGCGCGCCACCGCGATGGCTGAGCCAGCGCATGATCAGCTTGTTTTTGCCGATCAGCTGCTGGCGGTAGATGCCGAGATTCTGCCGCTTCTGGCGCGGGCCACGGGTGATGGTCAGCCCCCAGGTGAGCAGCGGCGCCACATCGCCCGGCCAGCAGTGCTGAATCGGCAGTCGGGTCAAGTCCACCTCATCGCCCTGCAGCACTATCTCCTGGCAGGGCGGCTTGCGCAGGGTCTTGGTCGGCATGTTCAGCACCTGGCGGAACACCGGCAGCTTGTCCCACAGTTCGCGCCAGCCTTTGGGCGGCTCGGGTTCTTTCAGGTAGGCCAGCAGCCGGCCGACATCGCGCAGGGCGCTGGCGTCGGTCTGGCCCATGGCCAGCGCCACCCGCTCAACGGTGCCGAACAGGTTAGCCAGCACCGGCATCTGGTGGCCGGTGGGGTTTTCAAACAGCAGCGCCGGGCCGCCTGCGCGCAGGGTGCGGTCGCAGATCTCGGTCATCTCCAGATGGGGGCTGACCGGCACACTGATGCGCTTGAGCAGCCGGCGCTGTTCAAGTCCGGCCATGAACTCCCGCAGATCGCGATATTTCATCCACTCACTCCCCGGTTGAGGCGCGTCATTATAACGATGGTTTTGCCGCCGTCCCGCGACACAGACCACAGCAGCAGTGGCCAGCGCCTACCACACTCAAAGGCAGTGGCGACGAACTGATACGCACGGAGGCTGAGAATGGCTCCCGAGTTACAACTGGTGGTGGCGGCCAGCGGTGCGCTGGTGATTGGGGCGCTGGTGCGGCCGATGCTCAAGTGGCTGCGCCTGCCCTACAGCGTGGTGTTGTTGCTGATCGGGCTGGTGCTGGGGTTGGTCAGCCGCAGTGGCGTGGGCGGTGAGTCGGCCGGCGAGCTGGCGGCACTGGTGCAGTATCTGGCCCACCTCGACCCCCACCTGATCCTGGCGCTGTTTCTGCCGATCCTGATTTTTCAGTCATCGTTGTCGTTCGAGAGCCATCTGTTTCGCCAGCTGCTCAAGCCGATGCTGTGGCTGGCCATTCCCGGCATTGTCATTGCCACCCTGATCACCGCACTGCTCTGCTGGTGGTGGCTGCCTTATGGCTGGGGCTGGCGTGAGGCGCTGCTGTTTGGCGCCCTGATCAGCGCCACCGATCCGGTGGCGGTGGTGGCGCTGCTGCGCGAACTGGGGGCGCGGGCCGGACTGGAGACCGTCATCGAGGGTGAATCGCTGCTTAACGACGGCACCGCCATCGTCCTCTTTGTGCTGGTGCTGCAGCTGTTCGGCGGCGATGTCGACTGGGCCTTGGTGCCGCTGCAGTTTCTGTGGGTGGTGATGGGTGGGGCGGCCATCGGCGTGGTGTTGGCGCTGCTGTTGCGCTGGGCGATGGCGGCGCTCAATGACGATCCCAGTGCCCAGATCGGGCTGACCCTGGCGGCTGCCTTTGGTTGTTATCTGCTGGCCGAGCATTGGGGGCTGTCGGGGGTGGTGGCGCTGGTGGCTCTGGGCGTGCTGCTCGGGCGGCGGCTGCGCTCCACGTTAAGTGAGTCAGGCCGGCTGTTTCTGCGCCAGCTTTGGGAGTTTCTGGCCAGTAGTGCCAACACCCTGATTTTTCTGATTGTCGGCCTGATCATCGGGGCGCTGACGCCGTTGTCGGGGGCGACCCCTTGGGCCGCTTTGCTGCTCGCCTATCTGATCATCCATGTCGCCCGTGGCGCCATGTTGTTGTTGTTGTGGCCCTGGTTGCAGCGCCAGATCCCCTGGCTTGATGGTGCTAATGGTCTGGTGCTGTGGTGGGGCGGGTTGCGCGGCGCTGTCGGCCTGGTGCTGGCACTCTCTCTGCTGCATCGTCAGCTGCCGGCCGGGGTGGCCGATGCCCTGCTGTTTCTCACCGCCGGCATCGTGCTCATGACCCTGCTGATCAATGCGCCGCTGACGCCAAAACTGCTTGCTCGCTTTGCGCTCGATCAACCGTCGCCCGAGCGGCTGGCAGCACTGGCCGCCCGCCGCGAAACCCTGCACAGCAAGCTGCAGCAGGCGCTGGCAGAGGGGGCGCCGGCGCTTGGGCTAGCGGCCGCCGAATGGCCACGGCTGGAGGAGGCGCTGGCCGGCTGCTGGCACAGCTTCAAGTTGCCCGAGCCTTTTGTTGCCGCCGAGCTGATTGAGCTGGAACGTCAGGCCTATGAGCGGCTGTATGCCGAGGGCTGGCTGGCGGCCACCACCCTGGAGCGGTTGCTGGAGCGGCTGGAGGAGGCGCGCGAGCACGCTGATCTGGATCGCACCCGCTTGCTGCGCGCCCATGGTGGCCTCAGCCGGCCCTATTGGTGGCGGCCGCTGTTGCGTGTTCTGCATGGCCAGTACATGGCCCGCTTCGGCCACCATCTGGTGGCGGAGTATGGCGAGCTGCTGGCTTTCGAGCAGACCCAGCGTCAGCTGCTGGCCGCCGCCAGTGAGCGTGAGGCACCGCTTTTACGCGCCAATCTGACCGTGATCAATCGCCGCCTGCAGCAGTGGCGGCAGCAGTTTCCGGAGCTGGTGGTGGCCAGTGAAACAGCACTGGCGGCCCAGCTGCTGCTGGTGCGCCAGTTGCGCCAGATTGAGCAGTGGCTGGTGGATGGGGTGCTCAGTGACAGTGAGGCCCAGCAGCTTCGCCAGGAGGGGGAGGCACGGCTGGCCCGCTGTCAGCAGTGGCTACGCCATCTGGCCCCCAGCCTGCGCGATGAGTTGAGCCAGTGGCCGGCACTGGCGACGCTGGGTGGCCACGGCCTGGAACCGCTGTTGCAGGGGCTGCGCCGCCGCTGGCTGGCAGAGGGGGAGCTGCTCGGCCGTCAGGGCGAGGCGGTGCCGGCGTTGCTGCTGCTGTGGCGCGGTGAGGTGCAGCTGATCCGCGCCAGTAACGGTCAGATCGAAGATGTGCGGCTGCTGGCCGCTGGCAGCCGCTTGGGGCCGGAGAGTCTGAGCCAGCGCCAGTGGGCAGCAACCACCAAGGCGGTCAGCGATCTGCTGTTGCTGGAACTGCCCTGGTCACAGGTTAACCGCTGGCGCGATCACAATCCGGCGCTGTGGCGCGCCCTTAACCAGCTGCCGGGGCCACTGCTTGGCGGGCAGCGCGATGCTGACGCCACAGATCCAGAGTGATCAGGGCCAGCCCACCCCAGATGAAGGCAAAGGTGAGCAGCCGGCTGCTGGTCAGCGGCTCGCCATAGACCAGAGTGGCGAGTAGAAAGGTGGTGGAGGGGCCGATGTACTGAAAAAAGCCGAGGGTCGACAGCCGCAGATGCTGGGCGGCAGTGCCAAAGAATACCAGCGGTACGGCGGTGATCACCCCGACCCCAATCAGCAGCAGCTGGGTGGTGCCATCCACCGCCTGCCACTGGCCACCGGGAAAGATCCCGGCCCACCAGCCATAGAGCAGGGCAAAGGGCAGTAGCAGCAGGGTCTCCAGCAACAGGCCGCTGATGCTGTCCACCGCCACCTGTTTACGCAGCAGGCCATAGGCGGCAAAGGTGCCGGCCAGCGCCAGCGACACCCAGGGGATCTGGCCGAGGCCGATCAGCGGAATGGCCACGCCGATGGCGGCCAGCGCTATGGCCAGCCACTGGCGGCGGTTCAGGCGCTCGCCCAGCAGCAGAAAGCCAAGGCCGATGTTGAGCAGCGGGTTGATGTAGTAACCGAGGCTGGCTTCGAGCAGCCGCTCATGGTGAATGGCCCAGACATAGATCAGCCAGTTAACCGCGATCAGCAGGGCGGTGGCGGTCAGGGTCAACAGCTGGCGGCGATTGGCGATCACCGCCTTGAGGATCGCCAGCCGCTGGCGCAGCAGCAGGATCAGGGCCAGCAGCAGTACGCTCCACACCACCCGGTGCACCAGTACGGCATCGGCACCGATGGCGGTCAGCTGCTTGAAGTAGACCGGCATCAGCCCCCAGATGGTGTAGGCGCCGGCGGCTGCCAGCAGCCCCTTGCGCGTGGCGCTATCCATCAGCCCACCATGTAGGTGCCGGTGCCATAGGCAATGTGCACCCGCTGTTCGTTATGAAGTTCCATGCGGCACACCGCCACCCGCGAGCCGGAACGGATGATCTCGGCGCTGGCGGTAAAGTGCTGGCCCTGGCCGGGGCGCAGGTAGTCGATGCGCAGATCAATGGTGCTGATGCGCGCCAGCCGTTTGCTCATCTCGGCCGGTTCCAGCCGCTTCAGCCGTTCGGCGGCCCCGGCAATGGCCATCAGCCCGCCGGCGACATCCAGCACCGCTGCCGTCACTCCGCCGTGGAGGATGCCGCTGGCCGGGTTGCCGATCAGCTTGTCATCCATGGCAAAGCAGACCTCGACGCCATCGAGATCGAAACGGGGAATGGAGAGGCCGAGCAGGCGGTTGAACGGCATGCGCTCGACAAACAGGTGGGCGACCTGGGTCAGCAGGGGATCGGCGCTGATGCTCATGGCGGGGGGCTTGGTAACGGTGGCGCGCAGAGTATAAACCTGTTCGTGGGGACGGGCTTCATTGCTTTACTGCGCCAAGGGTCGGAACCGTCATAGCTGACAGCTATTCGTCAGCGCTGGTTGTCACCGCTAGAATGGCCGCCATGCACAGTACCCCCCTTTCGCCGGTTGAAACGGACAGCGCCCAGCAGCTGCTGCGCGACGTGTTCGGTTACGGCCAGTTCCGCCCCGGTCAGCGCGACATCATCGATGCCGTGGTCGCTGGCCGTGATGCGCTGGTGGTGATGCCCACCGGCGCCGGCAAATCGATCTGCTACCAGCTGCCGGCGCTGCTGCGCGATGGGGTGGCGATTGTCGTATCGCCGCTGGTGGCCTTGATGAAAGATCAGGTGGATCAGCTGGCGGCCTGCGGGGTGGCGGCCGCCGCGCTGCACAGTGGCCTCAGCCGCGAAGAGCAGCTGGCAATCCTGCAGGGGTTGTGGCGCGGCGACATCAAGCTGCTGTTTGCCGCCCCCGAGCGGCTGCTGCTGCCCAGTTTCCGCGAGCGCCTGCAGCAGCTGCCGCTGGCCCTGTTTGCCATCGACGAGGCCCACTGTATCTGCCAGTGGGGTTACGACTTCCGTCCTGAATATGCCGGCCTCGGTGAACTCAAGCGGCTGCGGCCCGAGGTGCCGGTGATCGCCCTGACCGCCACCGCCGATGGCGCCGCTCGTCAGGAGATTGAGCAGGCATTGGGGCTGCAGCAGCCGTTGCGCCATCTCGGTAGTTTCAACCGGCCCAACCTGCGTTATCACATTGTCGAGAAGTTCGAGCCGATCAAGCAGCTGGAGCGGCTGCTGCAAGGGCGTGATGGCCACAGTGGCATCATCTACTGCGGCAGCCGGGCGCGCACCGAGCAGCTGGCCGAACGCCTCAACCGCCGCGGTATTCGCTGTGGTGCCTATCACGCCGGGCTGGCGATGGAGGAGCGGTCACGGGTGCAGGAGGCGTTCCGCCGTGACGAGCTGACGGTGGTGGTGGCCACCGTGGCCTTCGGCATGGGCATCAACAAGCCCAATGTGCGTTTTGTTCTCCATTACGATCTGCCGCGCAGCATTGAGGCCTATTACCAGGAGACCGGCCGCGCCGGGCGTGACGGGCTGCCGGCCGAGACCTGGATGTTCTATGACCCGGCCGACAAGAACCGCCTGCTCAGCTACATCGACAGCAGCTCGACGCCACAGTGGCAGCAGCTGGAACGTCACCGCATCGAAGCCATGGGCGCCCTGTGCGAGGCCCAGACCTGCCGCCGGGTGGTGTTGCTCAGCTACTTTGGCGAGACCAGCGGCCCCTGCGGCAACTGCGACATCTGCCTCGATCCGCCGGTGCAGTTTGATGCCACCATCGCCGCCCAGCAGGTGCTCTCCTGCATCTACCGCATGGGCCAGCGCCACGGCCTGACCACGGTAGTTGAGGTGCTGCGCGGCAGCGAGGCGCCACGGCTCAAGGAGCTGGGCTTTGATCGGCTGTCGACCCACGGCATTGGCCGTGACAAGCCGAGCTGGTACTGGGTCAGCATCATCCGCCAGCTGATCCATCGCGGGCTGGTCGAGCAGCGGTTGGCGGATAATGCCCTGCTGCGCCTGACTGAGGCGGCGCGGCCGGTGTTGCGTGGTGATGAGCCACTGCTGCTGGCCACCCCGCGACCACCGCTGACTGGCGACAAACGGGAGCGGGCCAAAGCCGAGGTGGCGCTGCCGGATCGCGGTCTGTTCCAGCAACTGCGCAGTTTGCGCCGCGAACTGGCGGAGCGCGACGAGGTGCCGCCCTATGTGGTGTTCAACGACGCTACCTTGCAGGAGATGGCGCGGCTCAAGCCGCAGTCAGCGGATGAGCTGCGCCAGATCAGTGGGGTCGGCACGGTCAAGCTGGGGCGCTACGGTGCCGATTTCCTCCAGCTGCTGCGCTCAGCCGGGCGGGAGTGAGGCGTAGTAAGCCGCCAGATTGGCGATGTCGGCATCGCTCAGCGGTTTGGCCATGGCCCCCATCACCGGGTGCGGGCGTACCCCATCGCGATAGGCTTTGAGCGACAGCTCCAGATAGTCGGCGCGCTGGCCGGCCAGATTGGGGTGGTTGGCCAAGGTGGCCTTGCCATCGGCGCCGTGGCAGGCAGCACAGGTGGCGGCTTTGGCCTTGCCAGCGGCGGCATCGCCGGCTTGAGCGGTCGGCATCAGTAACAGGGTGGTGGCCAGGGCCAGCATCAGCTTGTGCATTGGGGGTCTCCGCAAAAGATTCATCAGCGCCGCATTATAGTCAGCCCTCGGCCTGACAAGCCCATACCCCTGTCACAGACGCGGATTTCCGACCACTACAGTCG
>JAGOCY010000063.1 GCA_017998495.1 Corallincola sp. | reverse complement strand
CGACTCACGGCCGCTTCAAGGGCACCGTTGAAGTCAAGGACGGCCAGCTGGTCGTCAACGGCAAGACCATCCGCTGCACCGCCGAGCGCGACCCGGCCAACCTGAAGTGGGACGAGATCGGCGTTGACGTCGTGGCCGAAGCCACTGGTCTGTTCCTCGATGACGCGACTGCCCGCAAGCACATCCAGGCTGGTGCCAAGAAAGTCGTGATGACCGGCCCGTCCAAAGACGCCACTCCGATGTTCGTTATGGGCGTCAACCAGAACAGCTATGCGGGTCAGGACATCGTCTCCAACGCGTCTTGCACCACCAACTGTCTGGCACCGCTGGCCAAAGTCATCAACGACAACTTCGGTATCGTTGAAGGCCTGATGACCACCGTTCACGCCACCACTGCTACCCAGAAAACCGTTGACGGCCCGTCTCTGAAAGACTGGCGCGGCGGCCGTGGCGCTGGCCAGAACATCATCCCCTCCTCCACTGGTGCCGCCAAGGCCGTGGGCGTGGTGATCCCGGAGCTGAAAGGCAAGCTGACAGGCATGTCGTTCCGCGTGCCGACTCCTAACGTTTCCGTGGTTGACCTGACCGTCCGTCTGGCCAAGCCGGCAACCTATGCCCAGATCTGCGAAGCTGTTAAAGCCGCTGCCGAAGGCCCGATGAAAGGCGTTCTCGGTTACACCGAAGACGAAGTGGTCTCCAACGACTTCATCGGTGAAGTGATGACTTCGGTGTTCGATGCCAAAGCCGGTATCGCCCTGAATGACAACTTCGTCAAACTGGTCTCCTGGTACGACAACGAAATCGGCTACTCCAACAAGGTCCTCGACCTGATCGCTCACATCTCCAAGTAAGCGCTTGCCGATATAAAGAAGGCGACCCTAGGGTCGCCTTTTTGTTGGCTGTTATGCTGCGCACCAGCACTGTCGCCAGCGCGAAATCATCAACGACGCAGGGCCAATACCGCCGTGCGCAGGCTCTCCAGATTGCGGCGAGTGGCCTGACGGGGCAGCAGCCAACTGCCGCCAACCGCCGCCACATTGGGCAGGGCCAGATAGGTAGCGGCATTGCGACCATCAATGCCACCAGTGGGAATAAAGCGCACATCGGCAAATGGGCCGGCCATCGCACTCAGCACCCCGGTGCCGCCCATGGCCGCAGCCGGGAAGAACTTGAGCAGACGATAGCCAGCGGCGCGCGCCACCATGATCTCCGACGGCGTAGCGACACCCGGTAGCAAATAGTTCTGGCCAGCGGCCAGCAGTTCGGTGGTGGCACCGGGGGACACCGCAAACAGCGCGCCAGCTTCCCGTGCCGCATCCAGCTGGCGCAGATCACACACAGTGCCAGCGCCAACCACCATGTTGGGCAACGCCTCGCGGATGGCGCGGATGGCCGCCAGCGCCCGCGGCGTACGCAGGGTCACTTCAACCATAGGCACCCCTACTGCACTTAGCATGTCAGCAAGGGCGATCGCTTCATCAACGTCATGGACCACAGCGACCGGCAACAGGGGTAGTTGCCGCCAGTGACATTCAAGCTGCTCCAGCGGCGTCATCATCAGGCGGCCTCAGTCTGCATCAGATAAGCACGGGCACCGACCAACCCGGGCTGTTCCTCGATAACGACAAAGGTCGGTATGCGACCATTGTAGGCCGTGAAACGCCCCTTGGCCTCGAAGCGCTGACGGAAGGCGCTGTTCTCAAAGTAACCCAGGAAGCGCGGCACAATACCGCCGGCCACATACACACCACCGAAGGCGCCAATGGTCAGGGCCAGGTTACCGGCGACACTGCCAAGGATGGCGCAGAACGAGGCGAGCGTGGCCATGGCCACCGGGCAACGTTCACCCAGGGCCGCGCCAGTGATCTCTGCGGCTTCTGTGAACACGACTGGCTGGCCAAGAATCTCGGCCTGAGCTTCGTAAATCTGGACAATGCCTGGGCCAGACAGCAGCTGTTCCACAGACACATGGGCATAGCGCTTCATCAGAAAACGCAGGATGGCGATCTCTTCCTCGCTGTTAGGCGCGAAATCAACGTGGCCGCCCTCGCCCGGCAGGGCCTGCCACTTGCCATCCACCTGCACCAGATGAGCAACGCCGAGACCGGTGCCCGGCCCCAGTACCGCGATGGGTGCGCCGTAAATCGGCGCCCCACCGCCCATCTGCACCGCCTGACTGCGATCCAAGTGGGGCAAGGACATGGCGATAGCGGTGTAGTCATTAATCATGTGCAACGAACGCCAGCCCAGTTCGGCCTGGGTCAGCTGGCGCGAGAAAGCCCAGCTGTGGTTGGTCATGGCGATCCAGTCATCATTAGTCGGACAGGCAATAGCGATGCAGCCGGTGACGACGTCAGGGTTGCCACAATCGGCCAGATAGGTCTGGATGGCAGCGACAATGGTCGGATGGTCAGCGCACAGGTACTTGCGCAACTGGGAAACTTCGCCCGTTTTGAGATCAACAAGTTGCAGACGAATATTGGTGCCACCTACATCAGCGACCAGACCAAAGCTATGAGCCATAACACCCTCTTGTTCGTGACTGAATCCGGCCCGACTCCACAGGCCGTCCGGCTGCTATCAGCCGGGACGGGCATTGTAGGCCAAAACAGGGGCCCGCTGGTTTGATCACATCCAGTTTATCGACAGTTGTTGGGCGGTGGCCATCTGTCACTTTGGATGTAGTTTTCTTACAAAGGGGCGCTCATTGTTGACAGCGATCAAAGGAAGACCGGGATGCTGTAGAGCGCCATCCACCCTTGCCTTTATAGTGCCCGGCAAGCGAATTTCAGTTTTGTAACCGGCTATCGGCTGGTGAAAGTTAAACCACGCACAGGCTGTGCCTTGGCAGTGAAGCGGACGACATGAACACGCTCGACAAGATTCAGAAGCACATCAACCACTTCAGCAAGTCTGAACGCAAGGTTGCGGAAGTGATTCTGGCATCGCCGCAGACCGCCATCCACAGCAGCATCGCCGCGCTGGCCAAACAGGCCGACGTCAGCGAGCCGACGGTCAACCGTTTCTGCCGGCGGCTCGATACCAAAGGCTTCCCCGATTTCAAACTGCATCTGGCCCAGTCGCTGGCCAACGGCACCCCTTACGTCAACCGCAACGTAGAAGAAGAGGATGGCCCGGACGCGTACACCTCCAAGATCTTTGAAAGCGCCATGGCCAATCTCGACCGGGCGCGCAATAGCCTGGATGTCGCGGCTATCAACCGCGCCGTGGATCTGCTCACCCAGGCCAGCAAGATCGCTTTCTTTGGTCTTGGTGCCTCTGCCTCCGTGGCCCATGACGCCACCAACAAGTTTTTCCGCTTTAACGTGCCGGTGATGTTCTTCGAGGACATCCTGATGCAGCGCATGAGTTGCATGAACTGCAAGGACGGCGATGTTGTGGTGATCATCTCCCACACCGGCCGCACCAAGGCGCTGGTGGATGTGGCCCGCATGGCGCGCGACAACGACGCCACGGTCATCGGTATCACCGCCAAAGATTCCCCACTGGCCCGCGAGTGCAGCCTGGTACTGGCCCTCGACGTGCCGGAAGACACCGATGTTTACATGCCGATGGCCTCGCGCATTGCCCAGCTCTGTCTGGTTGATGTTCTGGCCACCGGGTTTATGCTCAGACGCGGTCCCAAGTTCCGCGAGAACCTGAGACGGGTGAAGGAGGCGTTGCGCCAGTCACGTTTCGAGCCATCGTCGGTTGACCTTTCCTGAAGTGGTCTAACCAACAAATGCCCTTTTGGATACAAATCAGTTGTAGAATGTCGGCCCGCACAACTTCAGGTGACGTTCAGGTCGTTAACGCCACCGAGCCGCGTCCCGCTGACGCCCAATTTTCTATTGACCACCGGAGCTAGCAATGCGCAGAAGAACAAAGATCGTCACCACCATCGGTCCCGCTTCCGAGAACTACGAGATGCTCGAGAAGCTGCTGAAAGCCGGTGCCAACGTCTTCCGCCTCAACTTCTCTCACGGCTCGCCTGAAGAGCACATGGGCCGCGCCTCACGCATCCGCGAACTGGCTGCCAAGCTCGGCCTTCAGGTCGCTATCCTCGGTGACCTGCAGGGCCCGAAGATCCGTGTCTCCACCTTTAAAGACGGCAAAATCTGGCTGAACATCGGTGACAGCTTCACCCTGGATGCCGATCTGCCGCGCGGCGAAGGCCACCAGACTGCCGTTGGCCTCGACTACAAAGAGCTGCCAAACGACGTGGTTGCCGGCGACCTGCTGATGCTCGATGACGGCCGCGTTCAGCTGGAAGTGACCAGTGTTGAAGGCAACAAGGTGCATACCAAAGTTGTGGTCGGCGGCCCGCTGTCCGACAAGAAAGGGATCAACAAGAAAGGTGGCGGCCTGTCGGCTGACGCCCTGACCGAAAAAGACAAGGCAGACATCATCACTGCTGCCAAAATCAACGTCGACTACCTCGCCGTCTCCTTCCCGCGCAATGGCGCTGACATGGAGTACGCGCGCGAGCTGGCCAAGGCCGCAGGCCTCGACACCCAGCTGGTCGCCAAAGTTGAGCGTGCCGAAGTGGTTGCCAGCGACGAAGCGCTGGATGAAGTGATCCTCGCCTCTGACGCCGTGATGGTGGCCCGTGGTGACCTCGGCGTTGAGATCGGCGACCCGGAACTGGTCGGCGTGCAGAAGAAGATGATCTCCCGCGCTCGCGCCCTTAACCGTGCCGTGATCACCGCCACCCAGATGATGGAGTCGATGATCAGCCAGCCGATGCCGACCCGCGCCGAAGTAATGGACGTGGCCAACGCCGTGCTCGACGGTACCGATGCGGTGATGCTCTCTGCCGAAACTGCGTCTGGCAAATACCCGGAAGAAACCGTCAAGGCCATGGCCGGTGTGTGCGTCGGCGCTGAGAAGCACCCGCGCGTTAACATCAGCCGTCACCGCCTGAACGACAGCTTTGATTCCTATCAGGAAACTGCGGCCATGGCAGCCATGTACGCCGCCAACCACCTGAATGGTGTCAAGGCGATCGTCGCCCTGACCGATTCCGGCAAAACCCCGCTGATGATGTCGCGCATCACCTCCGGCCTGCCGATCTACGGCATGTCCCGTCATGCCCGCACTCTGGCCAAAATGGCCCTCTATCGCGGCGTGCAGCCGGTGCCGTTTGACTCTAGCACCCACACCGAAGACACCCTGATCCGCGGTGCCCTCGACTGCCTGCTGGACAAAGGGCTGATCCAGAAGGGTGACATGGTGATCATGACCAAAGGTGACATCGCCAACACCTCTGGCACCACCAACACCATGAAGATCCTGATCGCCTAAGCGCGAGCAGGTTCAGAGACAAAGGGCGCCTTAAGGCGCCCTTTGTTTTTTACCGCAGATGAGCGCACAGCGAGTTAACGCCGCCGCCCCACGGTAGCCAACACTGAGCCCAATACCACCAGAGTGGCACCTACATAGGCGAGCCAGCCCATCGCCACATCCTGCACATGATCCGGAAACCACAGCACCAGCAGATCGACCGCGACTATGGTAAACAGCGGAGCCGTGGCCAGCACTGCACTGACCTTGGATGCCGCCCAATGGTTGAGTGACTCGGCAAAACAGCCATAAGCCACCAAGGTATTGAGGCAACAGAACAGCAGCGCCAACAACTGCAGCAGGTTCATGCCCAGCAGTTGCTCAAGGCTGGCGGCCGGCAGGAACATCAGGCTACCCAGGGCATAGAGCAGCCACATCAGCTGCGGTGATGAGAAACGGCTGAGCAGCCGCTTCTGCACCAGTGCATAGACCACCCATGCCAGCGCTGCGATCACTACCAGCCACACCCCGACACCGTAGTCACCAACGCTGCCCACCAGCTCCAGCAGCCGTTCGTTAAAAAACAGCAGCAAGCCACTGACCAGCATGGCGGCGCCCAGCCACTGACGCAGGCTGAACCCCTCCTTAAGCAGCACCACCCCAGCCACCAGCAGCAGGAATGGGGCGAGCTGAATCACCACCTGGGCGGTTTTGGGTTCAAGATGATCCAGCCCCTGCAGGTAGAGCCCATAGTTGCCGGCCAACCCCAAGGCACAGAGCAGCAGCATCAGCGGTATCCCCAATCCCGCTCCCAGCGGGTTAGGCAGCTGGCGCCGCGGCCCCAGCCACAAGGTCAACAGCAGGGCGGCGCCGGCAAAACGATAGAAGGTGATGGTGTAGGCATCCATGGCGCCCAGCGCTTCTTTGAGGGCGATGGGTAACACCCCCCATAAAATAGCGGTGGTCACCGCCAGCAAACAGCCAAGTAGTGGGCGTTCAACAGTTGAGCTCATGGGAAGATTCAGGCAAGAAAAAAGGCGGCGCCATTATAACGCGCCGCCTGCAATGCCGGGGGGCTAATCGGGCATCCTGCCCACAAGGAAAGGCTAGCTATTGCACCAGGCAGCGCGACCACTCAGGGCCGCCCTGCCCTCATGCGGGTTTAAAACTATCGACCGCTATGGCCCGACGGCGCAGCTCATCGCTGTCACGCATGCGCTTGGCCTGTTCAGGGGTTAACACGCCTTGGCTGGCCGCCAGATCAATCAGCTGGTCCAGCGGCAAGCGACGCGGCAAAGTACCGGCCTTCTGCGCCGCGCTGATCGCTGACTGGTAGGATGCACCTTCATTCATGGCCAGGAATGCCTGCTCCATGATCGCCACCGGCTCATCGCCACTACCAACGTGGCACAGCGGCGTCAGGCGATCACGGGCCACCCCAGGCTGCATCATCGCCTCCGCCACTTTGGCACTCAGGCGATCTGAGGGTTTGGCAAAGCGCAGGCCCCAAGGGAACAGCACTGTTCTCAGGGTCAAAGCCAACCAGCGCGGACCGAAGTTGGCAAAGAAGCCATCCAGCGCCTCGCCCATCTGCTGCAGGTTATCCTGCAGGGCAAAGTGGACATAGGGCAGATCCGCCTGCTGGCGCCCCTGGCCTTCGTAGCGCTTTAGGGTGGCCGAGGCCATGTAAAGGTGGCTGAGCACGTCGCCAAGACGGGCCGAGATCCCCTCACGCCGCTTGAGGCTGCCACCGAGGACCAGCATGGCGATGTCGGCAACAAAAGCCAGCACCGCTGAGAAGCGCGCCAGCTGGCCATAATAAGGGGCCGTCTCACCACTGACCGGCGCCTTGTAGAAGCGGGCCGCCGTCAACCCCAGCCACAGCGCCCGCCCCAGGTTGGCCAGCGCATAGCGAACGTGACCAACCAGCAGCTGGTCAAAACGTTTGAGCCCTTCATCGCCATCAGCCAGTGCCGCCGCTTCCATCTCAGCAAAAAT
>JAGOCY010000062.1 GCA_017998495.1 Corallincola sp. | reverse complement strand
GGCCACTGGAGCTGCGCTTCATCGAACTGATGCAGACCGGCAGCCTGAGCAGTGCCATGCTCCACCAGCAGCAAAGTGGTGAGCGTTTGCGTGACCGGCTGCTGGCCGCTGGTTGGTAGCCGGTGCTCAAGCGCCACGATGACGGCCCGGCCGAGCACTACCATCACCCCGATTACGCCGGTCGCATCGGCCTGATCCTGCCCTATGGCCGTGACTTCTGTGACAGTTGCAACCGCTTAAGGGTGTCGGCGCGCGGCAAATTGCACCTGTGTTTGTTCGGTACCCATGGCGTTGAGCTGCGCGATCTGCTGCAGCAGGATGAGCAACAGCCGCTGTTGCTGGCACGTATCCGTCAGACGCTCAAGGACAAGCGCATCAGCCATTTCCTGCATGAGGGCGATGCCGGCATCACCCCCCATCTGGCGGCCATCGGTGGCTAGCGGCATGGATGGGGCTAATGCGGTAGATAGCAGCCGTCGCTTCTGGCGTCGTGGGCAAACGCCACTGCGGCCGCCGTGGGCACTGGCGGAGGCACAGTTTATTGAGCGTTGCAGTCGATGCGGTGACTGTCAGCGCGCCTGCCCACAAGGGATCATCATCAGTGGCGATGGCGGCTTTGCCGCCATCGATTTCAGCCGCGGCAGCTGCACTTTTTGCGGCCTGTGTGTCGAGGCCTGCACCCCACAGGCCTTGCTGCGCCAGCCCGGCCAACCGCCCTGGCCGTATCGAGCACAGATTGGCGAGGCCTGTCTGGCGGTCAACGGCGTCATGTGCCGCAGCTGCGAAGACAGCTGCGAGCCGCGCGCCCTGCGTTTTCGCCCGCAGCCGGGCGGCATTAGCCGGCCGCAGATCGACAGCGCCAGCTGCACCGGTTGCGGTGGCTGCGTTGCCCCCTGTCCGGTCAGCGCGATCCACATCACAGTCGCTAATTCCGTCTAACCCCTTAGGGATGGCTACATCTATCTCCTTGGGGATATATGCCCTCACGCGACCCGATAAAATTGATCTGCCTCAACTTTATCCGCTCTCGGGGCGCTTAGCGTGGCCCCCATCGCCTGACTAGTATTATGGGTATTGACCCATTTCCGGAGCCGATCATGGGCGCGCTCGAATATTTCATCTGGCACCTGCTCGGTTATAGCGCCATGCCCCTCATTTTCATCATTGGCTTTATCGCGGTGGCGGTGGTCTGCCTGCCGCTGTTACGCCTGCTGGGGGACCGAGATGACTGAACCAGCCAATCAGCAACTGTTGGGGCTGGTGGTACGCCCGGCGCCGCTGCGCAGTAACAGTGTGGCGGCCGAACTGGCCCATTGGCCGGGGGTCGAGGTCCACGCCCAGGGTGAGCACGGCCAACTGGTGGTCACGGTGGAAGGAGCCAACCGCAAGGCGGTACTGGCCATGGTTGACAGCATTGAACAGTTTCCCGGCGTGGTGGGGGTGTCGCTGGCTTACAGCCACAGCGACCTGCCCGCTGCCACTACAGACGAGGAGTAAGCCATGAGTCTGTCGCGTCGCGACTTCATCAAAGCCAATGCGGTGGCAGCCACAGCCGCCGCTGCTGGCGTCAGCCTGCCGGCCAGTGCCGCCAACCTGCTGGCGGGCAAGGCCGACACTGCCATTCGCTGGGACAAAGCCCCCTGCCGCTTCTGCGGTACCGGCTGTTCGGTGCTGGTCGGCACTCAGGATGGGCGGGTGGTGGCTACCCAGGGCGATCCGGATGCCCCGGTTAATCGTGGCCTCAACTGCATCAAGGGCTATTTCCTCTCCAAGATCATGTATGGCGAGGATCGTCTGACCACCCCGCTGCTGCGCATGCGCGACGGCAAGTTCGCCAAAGATGGCGACTTCCAGCCGATCAGCTGGGATCAGGCGTTTGACATCATGGCCGAGAAATTCAAGGAAGCGCAGGCGCGCGACCTTAAGGCCAATGCTGGCAAGCCGGTGGAGGAGATGACCTCCAGCGTCGGCATGTTTGGTTCCGGCCAGTGGACGGTGTGGGAGGGCTATGCCGCCGCCAAGCTATTTAAGGCCGGTTTCCGCTCCAACAACCTTGACCCCAACGCCCGCCACTGCATGGCCTCGGCGGTGGTGGGCTTTATGCGCACCTTCGGCATCGATGAGCCGATGGGCTGCTATGACGATATCGAAGCAGCCGATGTGTTTGTGCTGTGGGGCTCGAACATGGCCGAGATGCACCCGATCCTGTGGTCGCGCATCACCGATCGCCGCCTCTCCAACCCCGAGGTGCAGGTGCATGTGCTCTCCACCTACGAGCACCGCAGCTTTGAACTGGCCGACAACCCGATCATCTTCACCCCACAGAGCGATCTGGCGATCCTCAACTACATTGCCAACTACATCATCCAGAACGGCAAGGTGAATCAGGCCTTTATCGACAAGCATGTGAATTTCGCCGAAGGTGATACCGATATCGGCTACGGCCTGCGCCCAACCCACCCGCTGGAGCAGAAGGCTAAAAACGCAGGTAGCGGCGCCAGCAAGCCGATCGATTTCGCTGCCTTTGCCAAGTTTGTCAGCACTTATACCGCTGAATACGCTTCCAAACTCTCGGGCGTGCCGGTGGCACAACTAGAGAAGTTGGCAGCGGCCTATGCCGATCCCAAGCTCAAGGTCACCAGCTACTGGACCATGGGCTTCAACCAGCACACCCGCGGGGTGTGGGCCAATAACCTCGTTTACAACATCCACCTGCTCACCGGCAAAATATCTGAGCCGGGCAACAGCCCCTTTTCGCTCACTGGCCAACCATCCGCCTGTGGCACGGCGCGCGAGGTGGGTACTTTTGCCCACCGCCTGCCGGCCGACATGGTGGTGACCAAGGCCGAGCATCGCCACCATGCCGAGCAGATCTGGGGGCTGCCCGACGGCACCATCCCCGGCAAAGTCGGTTATCACGCAGTGTTGCAGGACCGCATGCTCAAGGATGGCAAGCTCAACGCCTATTGGGTGATGTGCAACAACAACATGCAGGCCGGCCCCAATATCAACGAGGAGCGGCTGCCCGGTTACCGCGACCCGCGCAACTTCGTGGTGGTGTCTGACCCTTACCCAACCGTCACCGCCCAGGCCGCCGATCTGGTGCTACCCACCGCCATGTGGGTGGAAAAAGAGGGGGCCTACGGCAACGCCGAGCGTCGCACCCAGTTCTGGCATCAGCAGGTGCTGGCCCCCGGCGAGGCCAAATCCGACCTGTGGCAGCTGATGGAGTTCGCCAAGCGCTTCAAAGTCGAGGAGGTGTGGCCGGAGGAGCTGCTGGCTAAGAAGCCGGAGTTCCGCGGCAAGACGCTGTTCGACATCCTCTACGCCAACGGCAAGGTCAACGCCTTCAAGCGCGAGGAGTGCACGGGGCTGCTCAACAGCGAAGCCGATGCCTTTGGCTTCTACTGCCAGAAAGGGCTGTTTGAGGAGTACGCCGAGTTTGGCCGTGGCCACGGTCATGATCTGGCGGCGTTTGAGACCTACCATCAGGCTCGTGGCCTGCGCTGGCCGGTGGTGGATGGCAAAGAGACGCTGTGGCGTTTCCGCGAAGGCTACGACCCTTACGTCAAGGCGGGCAGTGGCGTGCAGTTCTATGGCCACAAGGATGGCCGGGCGGTGGTCTTTGCCTTGCCCTATGAACCGCCGGCCGAATCTCCCGATGGCGAGTTCGATCTCTGGCTCTGCACCGGCCGGGTGCTGGAGCACTGGCACACCGGCACCATGACCCGGCGCGTGCCCGAGCTCTACCGCGCCTTCCCCGATGCCGTGGTGTTTATGCACCCGGATGATGCCATCGCCCGCAACCTGCGCCGTGGCGATGAGGTGGTGTTGCAGTCACGTCGTGGCGAGATGCGCTCGCGCATCGAAACCCGTGGCCGTAACAAGCCGCCGCGCGGGCTGATTTTTGTGCCCTTCTTCGACGCCAAGCAGCTGGTCAACAAGCTGACCCTGGACGCGACCGATCCGCTGTCGAAACAGACGGACTACAAGAAGTGCGCTGTGCGCGTACTCAAGGCCTGAGGCGGTCATGACCGGCCAGCCTGCCATCGACCGCCAGCGCCGCCGTTTCTTGAGTGAAACGGTGCCGGCGCTGTGTGCGGTGGCAGCTGCCGGGCCCTTGCTCTATGGCTATGGCCGGCAGTCGCTGGCGGCCGAGCCGCAGGCGCTGCGCCCGCCCGGAGCGCTGGCCGATGAGGCCTTCGCCGCGGCCTGCAGCCGTTGTGGTCTGTGTGTCGAGGCTTGTCCCTACGACACCCTGAAGCTGGCGCGCTGGCTGGGGCCGGTGGCCATCGGCACCCCCTACTTTGAGGCGCGGCAGATCCCGTGCGAGATGTGTGACGACATCCCCTGCACCCGTGCCTGCCCGACCGGTGCCCTCGACCCGGCACTCGAGCAGATCGACGACGCGCGCATGGGGCTGGCGGTGCTGATCGACGAGGAAAACTGCCTCAACGCCCAAGGGCTGCGCTGCGATGTCTGCTATCGCGTCTGCCCGGCCATCGACCGGGCGATCACCCTGGAGCTGAGCCGCAACACCCGCACCGGCAAGCACGCCATCTTTATGCCCACGGTGCACAGCGACCACTGCACCGGTTGTGGCAAATGCGAGAAAGCCTGCGTGCTGACTGAAGCCGCCATCAAGGTGCTGCCGCTGGAACTGGCGCGTGGCCAGCTGGGTGACCATTACCGCTGGGGCTGGCAGGAAAAAGAGCAGGCAGGCCATGGCCTGCTGCCACAGGAGCCGCTGGATCTGCCGGATCGCCGCCCTGAAAGCGCGCCGCTGGAGGGGTTATGAGCCTGCGCGTGATCGAGCAGCAGGGCTGGTTGCGCAGCCACCGCTTCTGGCTGGCACGAAGGCTGGTGCAGCTGACGGTGCTGGGGCTGTTTGTGCTCGGGCCGCTAGCTGGCGTCTGGATCCTCAAAGGCAACCTGTCGGGTAGCGAACTGCTGGGCACCGTGCCTTTTAGCGATCCGCTGCTGCTGCTGCAGAGCCTGGCGGCGGGCCACTGGCCGGCGGCTACGGCGCTGATTGGTGGGGCGCTGGTGGTGGGCCTTTATCTGTTGCTCGGTGGCCGGCTGTTCTGCAGTTGGGTGTGTCCGGTGAATCCGCTGACCGACGCCGCCGCCTGGCTGCGCCGGCGTTTGGGCTGGCGCCCGGCGGCCCGCAGCGGCAATGCCTTGAGGTACAGCCTGCTGCTATTGGTGCTGCTGCTGCCATTGGTCAGCGGCGTGCTGGTGTGGGAGCTGCTCAACCCGGTGTCGGCACTGCTGCGCGGGCTGCTGTTTGGCATGGGCGCCAGCTGGTTGCTGGTCGCCACCGTGGTGGCGCTGGATGTTGCTTTTGATCGGTTGTGGTGCGGCCGCCTCTGCCCATTGGGCAGTTTCTACGCCTTGCTGGGCCGTTGGCGCTGGTGGCGGGTCGAGGCCAGTGGCCGCGCCCGCTGCGACAGCTGCATGGATTGTTACAACGTCTGCCCTGAGCCGCAGGTGCTCAAGGGGCCGTTGCATGGTGAGAAGCGGGGCATAGGGCCGGCGGTGGTGGCAGCGGAATGCACCACCTGCCTGCGCTGTGTCGAAGTCTGTTCCGAACAGGTATTGACCATAGCGATCCGGCCGCTGGCCGGCAGCGGGAGGACGTAATGACCAGGATGATGGTGGCGGGAGTGGTAGCCCTGCTGATGGTGGGGCTGGTATCGGCGGGCAGTGAGCCTGCCGCCGAGGCATCGCCGGCAGCAGAACTGGAGCTGATTGGGGATAGCGGCGGCCTGACCTCGCTGCGCGCTGATGAGGTGGTCGCGGACAACAGTGCCGACCAGCTTAAGCGGGTGCCCAAAGATCGCTCGCCACTGCCGCGCGACTATGTCCATCAGCCACCGCTGATCCCCCATCAGATCCGTGGTTACGAGATCGACAAAAAAGCCAACAAGTGCCTCTCCTGCCACAGCTGGAAGATGGCCAGCCAGACCGGGGCCACCCGCATCAGCCCTACCCATTTCGAGACCCGCGAAGGGGTAACGCTGGGTGATGTGTCGCCACGCCGCTACTTCTGCGTTCAGTGCCACGTCGAACAGGCCGATGCCAAGCCACTGGTCGATAACAACTTCAAGCCGGTGACGGCGCTGTCCGGGCAGTAGGAGGATTCATGCGTCTACCGATTCCGGCCTTCGTGCGCCGTTTCTGGCAGGCCTTGGCCCGCCCCAGCAAAGTGGCCGTAGGGCTGGTGCTGGCCCTGGGCTTTGGCGGCGGCATCATCTTCTGGGGGGGCTTTAACTGGGGCATGGAGCTGACTAACACCGAAGAGTTCTGCATCAGCTGCCATGAGATGGAGGCCAACGTCTATCAGGAGTACCGCCAGACCATCCACTACGCCAACCGCTCCGGGGTGCGCGCCACCTGCCCCGACTGTCATGTGCCCCATGAATGGACCGACAAGATCGTGCGCAAGGTGCAGGCGAGCAAAGAGGTGTGGGGCAAGCTGACCGGCACCATCGATACTCGCGAGAAGTTTGAAGCCCATCGCCGCTATCTGGCGGATCGTGAGTGGAAGCGGATGAAAGACAACGACTCGCTGGAGTGTCGTAACTGCCACAACTTCGACTACATGGATTTCTCCGAGCAGGGGCAGCGGGCGGTGTCGATGCACTCCACTGCTTTGGCCAGTGGCGACAAGACCTGCATCGACTGCCACAAAGGGATCGCCCACCAGCTGCCGGATATGACCGGGGTTGAGGGCTGGCATTGATGACCGGCCAGTAGCCCGCAGCAGCGCTGCTACTGGACGGCTGCGCCTTGCCCCTTTAACCTCCGGCTATCAACAGCATAAGCAGGTGAGCCGATGAGCTGGGCAGGAGTGGTATTGGCCGGCGGTGCATCCAGCCGTATGGGCCAGGACAAGGCGCAGCTGCAGCTGGGTGGATTGTCCCTGCAGCAACGGGCGCTGGCCCAGCTGGAGCGCGCCGGCTGTCAGCCCTTTGCGGTCACCCGCGATGGCGTTGCTGGCAGCCTGCGTGACCGCCCCGGGGTGGCCGGGCCGCTGGCCGGCATCGCCGGCGCCATTGACGGTCTGCGTCGCTTTGAGGTGCTGCTGCTGCTACCTGTGGATATGCCGCTGCTGCCCGATGGCGCCCTGCGTCAGTTGCGCGCCGCCCTCAGCGACGAAAGCCCCTATCTGGGCTTTGCCAACAGCCTGTTTCCACTGGCCCTGCGCAACGATGAGCTGCTGGCTGTAACTTTGAACCAGCTGGCGAGCGGCGAGCCGCGTCAGGCCAGTATTCAGGGGTTGCTGCAAGCCCTCGGTGCGGTGCTACTG
>JAGOCY010000061.1 GCA_017998495.1 Corallincola sp. | reverse complement strand
GCTTAAGATCCTGTCTATGACTGGCCGACAGCGCACCGTCCGATACAGTCAAGGTGAACTGCTGCTCACCATAGCTACCTGCAGTTGGGGTAAAGGTTAGCTGGCTCCCCTCGATCACTATCTGATCAGCGCCGCTGCCACTGACAGCAAAGGTCAAAGCATCTCCGTCGGCATCTTGTGCATAAGCCGAGAGATCCACGACCGACGGCACGCCATTATCAGCAGTGACATTCACTGCGCTCAAGGTTGGCGCCTGGTTAACGTTGGTAACCACCACGCTCAGCTCATCGCTTGCGCTGCCACCATCGTTATCTGTGACAGTCAAACGCAAACGGATGGTGCGATCTGCAGAGACGGTCGGAGCCGTGAAGCTGGCCACGGCGCTATTGGCGTTTTGCAGGCTGATGCCATCGCCGCCATCAATGATCGACCAAGCGTAGCTGGCAATGGTGCCATCACTATCTGTGGCTGAGCCATTCAGAGTGACCTCGCTACCTTCATTAATGGTCTGGTCCGCCCCGGCAATGGCCACGGGAGTAACATTGACGTTGTTAACAGTGACAGTGACGGTATCAACAGCAGTGGCGCCGTCATCATCGGTAACGGTGACGCGGAACGTTAAGGCGGTTGCACTGGTTACTGCCGGTGCCGCAAAGCCAGCTGTCGCCGCATTGGTGGCACTGAGCACCACCGAAGGCCCGGCCGTCTGCGCCCACAGATAGGATGCGATGGAACCATCAGTATCCGAGGCGTTCGCAGCCAAGGTTACGGCAGCCCCCTCGTTAACGGTTTGGTCAGCCCCCGCGTTGACTACGGGTGCCACATTGGCCGGCGGTTCTTCGTTCCCGCCCCCTCCGCCGCCACCGCCGCCACAACCCACCAACAACCCGGCTGACAGACAAACAGAAGCGGAAAGGCGCAACAGCCCCTCCTTGAGCAGAACCGACATACAAACCCCCGATTCCTTTTAGGGTCGGCGTCCCTGCGACAGCCGACCATGGCCAAATACGCTGCAATAAATCCGAACAGCACTCTAAGCAATTGCTGATAAGTCGAGCAAGCCGGTACTGATGTAAAAGTGCGCAGGATCAAGGGGTAAGTTGGCCATTCGCAACCGACAGCAGTGCTCCCCGATCGGACGCCCTCGCCATTTCGCTTGGCCATTACGCAAAAGCACGCATTGGTACGGACTGAGCATCCTTGCTCAGTAGTGATCCTGATAGACGGGCACCGCCTTGCGGGCGCGTCTTATAAAAAAGTCGCTCTCTTTCCATGCAAAGCGCCGCATCTTGGCTTCTTTGACGGCAGAGGAAATCATGGCGGTTAGCTCACGACGGATGCGCCCCTTGGGCTCAACCAGCGTGACAACCTGATCCAGCGTGGTCTGAACGTCACGGCGATTGCCGCGACGAGCGGCGTCGAGGAGGTGGTTCTTCAGTTGAGCATGACTCTCGCGTGAGAACGACCACGTCCAGTGGCCGTTGCGGGTGGTCAGCTCTACAACCAGATCTCCACCAACTGGCAACCCGATGTCGCGGGGCTGCAGTTCAGTTAAGCCTTCCTGGCTGCGTATGCCAGCATCGTCGGTCCCATCCGTCGCCAGAATGTAGGCATGGCTGTCCAAACGAAGCAGCTTCGCGTTGTTGAGCCCGGCTTTTTGGCGGCGATAGCGTTGATCCTTCGATGCCTGCAGCTGCAACCGGTATCGTTCTAAAAGCCTGCCGTCGATCTCCTGCCAGCACTCAGCTGGACAGGAGTAGTCGTAGGTGCGGATCCATCGGTACCCATGGCTGGCGAGATTTGCCAGTTGCTGCATCAGCCCCTTCGGACTGCAGATTGCAACTGGGCAAGATGTAGGTGGTGTATTTTTCATCACGGCCTCCCCCTTTCGCTAGAGACGTGTCTCGTATGCCCGCTGCCAGCAGGCACTTTTCGCTGGTCAGGAGAACTCCCCGACCCGACATTTTAATCACCAGAACTGATCAGGTCCTGGCACCGACCCCTTCCGAGGGCCGGCCGTAGGGCCGTTGCCCGTCTGCGACATAGTCATCTCAAGCACAGTCCAGTCGGTCAGGTGGGTCGGTATGTGCCTTCACGAAGGCCATAGTTTCCGCATTGCTGCGATTTCAGCGGCTGGAGCCCAGAAGTAGCCGCTTACCCAAATCCGTCCACCGTCGTCCCAGTTCGGCCACGCTGTCGCGCTAGCTGCTCTGTGCTCGATTTCCCGGCAGCCCCCACATGGGGGACAGTCTCCACACATGCTTGCACCACCGTGCATTTCTGCCCGGTACCACCCTGATCACGGCGGCTGACGTGCGTTTCCACACGTCGGTGTGTGTGGCCGGGACAGGTTGCGCAGTTACCCACCGCCCCCTGTCGATTTTTCATCGTTTGACTACGCCCGCTACGGTCGCATCAGGCTCGGCATAACTGCCATGGCACATGGCTGGGCATTGTGGATTTGCTCCCAGGCCACCTGCCGGGCACCGCACGTGCACCTCTCGGCGCATACGGCGCTGACCGTGGAATATGAAAGGTCAATCACGCGTTGAGGCGCTATGCATCAACATGCCTGACTGACTGGGTATTGCCATGCGTCCATGGCGGGTTGGATTGGTGCGCAAGACACATGGCGGTCTTTCGCGGCAGGTTAAGCCCAAGGGCAGCGTGGTGCATGGCACCAAGAGATCCCAGCCTACCAGAGCAGAATCGGTGTGCGGGCGACGAAATGCATGAGCGCGAAGCCCGTGATCCCAGGCTCCTTTAGGGGGTTCGCGCAGCAGCCGATGGGGCGGTGCTTCGGGGCATTACCCGACCGACCAGCTGCTATTTGGACGCTGCTTACATCCTCAGTGGCTATGAGCCTGCAGTTGCCAGACTGTTCAATTGGCCGATGGTGGTGGTGCAGTTCATCACCGGAGTAAACAAACAATGAGCGCGCCAGATCCTTTATATAGCGTTGTTGAGCAAGCCCTGCTCGCAGGCCACAGCGATCACCTGCTGACTTTGATTGCAGAACACCGCCTGGCACCGATTGTGCTGGCGGCCGAAAGCGTGCTTAACCAGCTACCGCCATCACACTATTGGAAACGTCGCTGTGCAGAGGCAACCTGGCTGGCGGTTGCACAAGCAGTTAACGCCCAAAACGGAGCGCATGATGGATCTTAAGCAGGCAATTGTGCGGTGCATGACGCAAGGTCAGTCAGCACCATTGGCAGCCATACTGACACTGCTCGGCCAAGAGATGGTCATGCAGGCAGCACGCTGGGGGCTTTCTGAAAGCGTGCGCAACGCCAGCACCAAAAGTGATCTCGACCAAGCCTGGCAGCACTGGGCTGCCGCCGAACGTTGTTGGTCGCACGCATGTGCCTTGCTACGCAGTCGTCAGGCTGGTCATTAGTCAAGCCATGCCCCCAAACAGCTTTGGGGGCTAAATCGTCTTTGGCTCTCATCTTTAGCCATCGCGTTAGTCTATTGGGCCTGAGCCCAGCTGATGGGCAGCAGAAAACACCCCCACTCGCGGAGCCAACAACCAACAGCTGAAGTTTTAAGGCTCTACCGGTTGGTGGACGCCATCGACCGCAAGATCCCCCATACACGCCCATCCAGCGCCGCTGCAGCCTGTTTGCCACATCTAATCGATGCTGCAGCATTGGCTGTTCACAGGCCACGGGGGCCTTTACCTGGTGGTTCTGCCGTATTTCCGGCAACTGGCACCATGCACCTGCCAACCGGATCAAGGATGCGCGTGCGGTTAATCCATTGGTAGGACGCACCGTATTGTCCCGGCACAGGCGTCAGGCCGGGGACTGGAGATTTGGGGGTCCACGATGATCACGATTCCACTGGCCGATGAGCAGCTGAGCGATGAGGAGGTGACATCAATCACCGGCACAACTTTGCGCGCCCGGCAATTGGTCTGGCTGCGCGACAACGGCTGGCCGCACTATGTCAGCCAGGGGGGCCGACCAGTGGTGGGGCGGCTGGCTGCACGCCTGATCCTGTGCGGCATCGATCCACGCTCACTGTCGCCCACAAGCCCGTGGGTGATGGATCTGGCAAAGGTGCGCTAACGTTATGGCGATGAGACCCAAAACCACCGGCAGGGATCTGCCCCCTAAAATGCTGCGCCGCACCAAGCGCCTCAAAAACGGGACGCTGTGGGTAGGCTATTACTACAACACCCGGGGTAGCGACGGTAAGCAGAAGGAGATCCCGCTTGGCACCGACCTCAACGAAGCCAAGCGAAAATGGGCGGAACTGGAGGCCAGACCCGCTCCGGCGGGCACCGGCCTGATGCGCCATCTGTTCGACCGTTACGAGCGTGACGTGCTGCCCACCAAGGCACCGCGTACCCAGCGAGACTATCTCGATCAACTCAGGCAGCTGCGGCCGGTTTTTAACATGGCACCGATTGAGGCGATCACTGCGCAGGTGATTGCCCAGTACCGCGATCGGCGCAGCGCCAAGGTTCGCGCCAATCGCGAGATCTCTCTGCTCTCACAGATCTTCAACTACGCCCGTGAATGGGGCTATTCCAGTAAAGAAAATCCGTGTACTGGTGTTCGCAAAAACAAGGAGCAGCCGCGGGATTTCTACCCTGAGCGAGCCGTGTGGGACGCAGTGTACCTGCACGCCTGTCAGCCTGTGCGCGATGCGATGGATTTGGCTTATCTGACAGGGCAGCGTCAGGCCGATGTGCTCGCGGCCAAGAAGGCTCAGGTCACGGACGAAGCGCTCGTGATCCGTCAGGGCAAAACCACGAAGCGGCTGCAGATCCTACTGAACGAGCAGCGCGTTGCTGGTGAACCGCAGAAGCGGAACGCTCTAGGGCGTTTGATCGATGAGCTGATGAGCCGTCAGCGGCGAGTTCAAAGCCTGTATCTGGTGGCTAATGAACTGGGCCAACCGCTGAACCGCTGGACGCTGCGCCAACGGTTCGGCAAGGCGCGCAAAGCGGCAGCGGCGGCAAACCCGGCGCTTGCCGATGAGATCAACGCCTTTCAGTACCGGGATATCCGCAGAAAATCAGCCACCGACATTGCGGTTGACCAAGGCGATATCAAGGCGGCCAGCGAGCTGCTCGGCCATACGGAGGAAGAGATCACCAAGCGGGTTTATGTGGCCAAGGGCCAGAAGGTGAGGCCAACTCACTAAAGGAGTTGGCGGAAGCGGTGAGATTCGAACTCACGGACGGTCGCCCGTCGCTGGTTTTCAAGACCAGTGCCTTAAACCACTCGGCCACACTTCCGCATCGAGATACGGAGACGGATTTACGGAGATTCACGGAGAACTTCGCAAAATCCTAGTTCACACAGACGCTTGAAGGAGTTATGCAACGGTTTTCAAGACCGGTGTATTCAACCGCTCTACCACCCCTCCGCGCGGCGTGCACTATACGGATTTGTGCAGCGGCTGTAAACCCGGTTAGCGTCGCGGCGCTGCAAGAAATGCGAGGGGTGCCATGCGGTTGCATTTTGTGGCGGGGCACGGCATAAAGGCGGCCAATCCCGTTGGAGGTGCTGCGTGAGCCGCTACGCCATCCTGTTGCAGACCCCGGTTGCTGAACTGGCCAGCCAACGCCACGCCTGGCAGCTGGCCAGCGCGCTGCTCGATCGTGGCCACCAGCTGCCGCTGCTGTTTGTCACCGGCGATGCGGTGCTGATGGCTCTGGCCAGCGCCGACCCGGCCGCCGGTGAATGGCACGCAGCCAGTGCCTGGGCCAGTCTGGCCGGCATCGGCGAGAGGCTGCTATGTGCCAGCGCCGCCCAGCGCCATGGCCTGAGCGACAGCAACATCCACCCCGGTTTTCGCATTGGCGGTCTGGGCGAATGGGTAACGGCCGCCGCCGAGGCGGACAAGGTGATCCAATGGCGCTGACCTATCTGCTGCTATGCAGCCACCCCGACCATGGCGGCCGTCTGCGCGACGGCATCGACATGGCGCTGGCCATGGGCGCCTTTGACCTGCCACTGCAGCTGATTTTTGCTGGCGAGGCGGTGCTGGCGCTGCAGCCGGGCTGGGATGCCGGCCATAGTGGCGAGGGGGATTATCTGAGCCAGCTCGGCGCCCTGCCGCTGTATGAGATCGCCACCCCCTGGGTTTGCGCCGCCAGCCTTGCTCGCTACGGCCTGACGCCGCAGCAGCTGCGCATTCCGGTTGAGGAGCGTAACACCGCCGAGCTGACCGCCCTCGCCCCTCTGCTGCTTTACTAGGAACTCGCCATGGCTCGCCTGCTGTTGCTGACCGATGCCTGCCTGCCCCAGCTGCCGCTGGCGGCCGATGATCAGCTGGTGCTGCTGGGCAAGGCGCTTAGCCTGCTGTGGTCGGCCGATACGCTGCTGGTAGAGGTCGCTGCCCGCGGTGATCTCTATGCGCTGGCCGCTGAGCTGGGCCAGTACCCGGCGCTGCCGCTGGCCGTGAAACCACTGGCTGACCACGACCAGCTGGCCCAGCTGGTTGAAGCGGCTGCGGCAGTGGTGGCCGGAGGCTGAATGTATCAACTCGATGGCCAGGACTACCCCACCGACGCTGAGGGTTATCTCAAGGACAAGCAGCAGTGGCATGAGCCGCTGGTGAGCGTGATCGCGGCGGCCGAACAGCTGCCGTTAACGGCCGAGCATTGGCACCTGATCCGCTTTGTGCGTGCCTTTGATGGCCAGTTCAAAACCACGCCAGCCATGCGCCTGCTGGTGAAAGAGCTCAAGACCCACTTCGGCGATGACAAGGGCAGCAGCACCTATCTGCACCGCCTGTTCCCCGGCGGCCCAGCCAAGCAGTGCGCCAAACTGGCGGGCTTGCCCAAACCGGCCAAGTGCATCTAGGGTAAAGGCTCCTGCCTGTGGAGCCACGCTGATGTCCAGACGCCTGTTGCCGCTGGTACTGATGGGCCTGCTCTGGGGTTGCGATCAGAATCCAGCCCCGAGCGCCGATTCACCAACGGTGATGGCCAGCCTCAGTGGCAGCCTGATCTACCCACAGTCGCTAACCCTGCCCGCTGACGCGCGGATTCAGGTTCAGCTGCGCGACGTCTCACGCGCCGATGCCCCAGCGTTGGTGATGGCGGAAGTGAACCTGACTTTGGAGGAGCGCAAACCGCCGCTGCCCTTCACCCTTAATTACGATCCAGCCCTGATCCAGCCCGCCTCCAGCTACAGTGTCGGAGCCCGCATCACCGCTGCAGATGGCAAGCTGCTGCTGATCAACGACCGCCATATCGGCGTGTTGACGCGAGGCGGGGCCACGGCTGAGGTTGAGGTGCCGCTGGTGGCCGGTACCCCGCCGCCCACACCATAAAAAAGCCCGCTATCAGCGGGCCTTTTCACGCTCAGCAAGCGGACATTCAGGCGCCGGCCTTCAGCACCTCAACCCCGCCCAGATAGGGGCG
>JAGOCY010000060.1 GCA_017998495.1 Corallincola sp. | reverse complement strand
GAAGCCCTGAACCCGTTTGCAGCCATGGCTGCGTAACCAGTGCAGCTGGTTCTCCTGCTCGACGCCAGCGGCGATCACCTCGATGCCAAGGCTGGCAGATGCCGCCAAAATGGCTTTGACCACCGCGGTACTGTCGGGATCATCGGGCAGATCCTGCACCAGCATGCGGTCCAGTTTGAGCATGCCGACCCCGAGCTGATGCAGCCAGCTAAGCGGCAGGGCGCCACCGCTGAACTCCTCGATGGCCAGCCGCACCCCCAGTTCGCGCACGGCGCGTAACGCCGATGACAGCTCGTCTGGGTTACCCATCAGCGCCCCTTCGCGCACGCTCAGGGTCACCAGTGACGGCGGCATGGCGGCAAAGCCGAGCAGCTTCTGCAACTCACGCACAAAACTGCCTTCCACCAGCTGACGTGGCGAGGCATCGAGCATCAGGTGCACTTCCAGGCCACGCTGGCGCCAGTCGGCCACCTGATCGAAGGTGGCTTTGAGCGCCCAGCGCCCAATCGGCACGATCAGCCCACTCTCCTCGGCCAGCGACAGGAACTGCCCCGGCGATACCAGCCCCAGATCCGGGTGGTACCAGCGCAGCATGGTTTCTACTGCCGCGATCTTGTTGCTCTCCAGATCCAGCACCGGCTGATAGAACACCTGCAGCTCATGTTTGGCCAAAGCACTCTTGAGCGATGACTCCAGCGCCAGCCGCTGCAGCGAGTGGACATTCATCTGCTCTGAATTGAACTGGAAGCGGTTCTTGCCCTGCTCCTTGGCCCGGTACATGGCAGCGTCGGCCGCCTTGACCAGCTGCGCAGGCTCTTTGCCGTCGGCCGGGAAGATAGCAACGCCGATACTGGAGGTAACAATCACCTCCTGGCCTTTAATCACAAAGGGCTGCTGGGCCACGGCGACCAGTTTCTGGGCAACGCCGGTAACAAACTGGGGATCAACCAGCTCTTCCACCAGCACCACAAATTCATCACCGCCAAGGCGGGCCAGGGTATCTGCCTCACGCAGACAACCACGGAAACGCTCGGCGATGGTCTTGAGCACATAGTCGCCGGCCTCGTGGCCGAGCTGATCGTTGATCGGTTTAAAACGGTCGAGGTCGATAAACAGCAGCGCCAGCTTTTTCTTGTGGCGCTGGGCACGCACCACCGCCCGCTCCAGCGCACTGTTAAACAGGGCGCGGTTGGCCAGCCCGGTCAGCGGGTCCATGCTCGCTTTGGCCAACAGCAGCTGCTGCTGAGCGCTCTGCTCCTCCTGCATGCGGCGCAGCGAAGCCTCGCTCTCATCGCGCGCTAGCTGCTCGCGCGCCAGGCGCCGGCGCAGCAGAGCCGCCCAGACCACATAGGCAAACGCCAAGGCCGCCAGAACGGCCAGCGCCCAGGTCAGGCGCTGCACCTGCTGCCGGGCCGCATCGTCACCGCCGCCCGCATCTTTGGCCACCTTGACCATACGCGCCAGCTCACTTTCCAGCAGCCCCACCCGTTCGCGCAGTAGGGAGGCCTCTTTGGTCAGCACTTCGCGCTCGCTGCTTTGGCCAGACTGCAGTTCAACAATGCGTGATTCTTTAGCGGCCAGCTCGGCGTTGAGCCGCTCACTCTCCTTTTGTGCCAGCGCCAGGTCGATCTTGAGCTGCTTGAGTTCTTGAGTTACCGCGTTGCTCTGACCGCGGCTGCGCGACTCCTGGGCTTTCAGTTCTTTCAGCAGGCGTGCCGCCTCGGCGATCTCTTGCTGGGTTTTACTGTCCACCGCAGCTGCTGCAGGGGCCGTGGCCGCTTTGCTGTCAGTGCTAATAAAGGGGGGCGGCGGGCTGGGATAGATGCGGTCATCGTCCTGCAGCTGCCAGATCTCACGGCCATGGCGGGAGATAAACAGCCACATATCACGGTTGGTGTTCTTAACTTCGCCACGGTGGAGCAAAAAGCCAATCTTGTCGGCGCTAGGGCTGACCGGCAGGTCAAAGTAGATACCGTGTTCAGTGCGGCCGGCAGGCATCAGCGGCTTGCGCCAGGTCACCTGTTCGCTCAGACGCAGGCCATCGCCCCACACATGCAGGCCCCAGCCATCGTAATCACCTGCGGTGCGATGGTAATGAATACGCACAACATTCGGCGGCAGCGTGGCAAACGCCAGCGCCGCCCATAACCACAGCAACAATAACCACCAACGGTTTGCCGGATGGGTCAAAGCAGAATCCTCCCTTGGTGTGCCCCCGTAGTTCGCACACTTGCCCAGAGTAGCAACAAAGGCTCACCCCAGACTGCCGCTCAGCTCACCAACTGTCGCCGCGATCACCAAATTCACCACCGCCATAGTGCACCTGCGGCCGAATTTTGCCCGGCGCTGCCACCGCTCACCGGGATCTTGTATGCTGCGCGCTGCTCATGGAAGGACTTGAAGAGCGAGAACACGCATGATCCCCCTGCTCCGCGCCAGCCTGCTGGCCCTGCTGCTTGCCGGCTGCGGCCCAGCCGAACAGACCACCACCGCCCCAGCGGCGCCGCCACCAAGCCCGAACGCCACCACCGCCAGCAATAGCGCCAAGCCGGTGGTCGATCAGCGCCAGCTCAAGCTGGAAGCAGCGGGCGAACGCAACTACAACAAGCAACCGGCGCTGGCGCTCAGCTTCGCCACCGCGCTCAGCCCGCGTCAGAGCTGGAGCGACCTGATTGAGGTCAAACGCGGCAAGGACAAAGTAGCTGGGGACTGGGTGCTGGCGGAAGATGGCCGCACCCTGGTGTTCCCTGCCGTTCAGCCTGAAACCGAATACCGGGTCAAGGTCAGTGCCGAGTTGCTGGCCGCCAACGGCACCACCCTGGTGAAAGACGCCGAGGTCAGCATCACCACCCGGCCGCTGCAGGCGATGGTCAGCTTCACCAACAAGGGGATGGTGGTCTCTCCGGCGGCCAAGCTGCAACTACCGGTGGCCGCCATCAATGTGGCCGAGGCCAACATCGATTTCTTCCGCATCGGCGAGGCCCAGCTGCCGCAGTTTCTGGTCAGCTACAACCCGGCCTCGGCCATGGGCACCTGGGATATTGAACAGGTACTGCGCGGCACCGAGCGGGTGATGACCGGCCGCTATGCCCTGACCGAAGCGGTCAACCAGCGCACCGAACTGGCCCTGCCCATCGACCACGCCAAGCTGCGCGAACCGGGGGTCTATCTGGCCATTGCCACCCCGCTGGGCACCTACGGCTGGGACCGCCAGACCACCTATTTCATGAGCACCGATCTCGGCCTCCATCTGCGTCAGCTGGACAACGAGTATGTGGTGATCGCCAGCCGCCTCAGCGATGGCAAGGCACTGGATGGGGTCAAAGTGCGGCTGCTCGATTATCAGGGCAACACCCTGGCACGCGGCGACAGCGATGGTGATGGCATGCTGCGCCTGCCGCGCGTCAAAGATGCGGTAATGGCGCTGGCCGAACACGCCAGCGGTAACGCCATTGTCCACCTGAGCCGTCAGGCGCTGGATATCTCCGGCCTCGACAGCGGCGGCGCCGCTTATCAGGTCAACCAGTTCCATCTGGCCCTGCCGCGCGATCTCTATCGCCCGGGCGAAACCATCGACGGCATGGCACTGGTGCGCGATAGCGACGGCAAACTGCTGCCCAACGCCAAGGTCACCCTGCGTCTGGCCGATCCCGAAGGCCAGATCGTGCTGGAGCGCGAACTGCTGGCCGGCCCCCGTGGTGAAGTGGCGATCAACCACCCGTTGCCCCATGCGGCCCCCACCGGCAACTACCAGCTGAGCCTGGCCACCGCCGCCAGCGCCCAGAGTTTCCGCATTCTGGTTGAAGATTTCATGCCGGCGCGGATCAAGGCCGAGATCACCCCGCCCGCACCGGTGATGAGCCTGGATGAAGCCCCGAGCTTCGAACTCAGCGCCAACTATTTCTACGGTGCACCGGCCGATGGCAATACCGTTGATCTGGGGCTGCGCATCCGGGCCGCCAACCAGCCGTTTGCGCAGTGGCCCGGCTTCAGCGTCGGTGTGGTCAGCGACGACCAGCGCGACGACTACCTGATGCTGGAGCAGGTCAAGCTCGACGACAGCGGCAGCACCAGCGTGGCCCTCGACAGCAGCACTTTCGACAACTATCGCCAGTGGCAGAGCCCGCTGCAGATCACCCTGCGTGCCGACATCCAGGACAGCGGCGGCCGGCCGGTGTCGGCCCGTGGCGACCTGCTGATGTGGCCCGGCGCGGGCAGCATGCCGGCGCTCAAGGTGGCCAACGACGACGGTTACATCGGCGCCGACCAGGCGCTGGAGCTGGAACTGCTGAGCCTCGACAGCAGCGGCACGCCCCAGGCCGAAACCCTCAACCTGCGCATCATCAACGAGAACCGCGATTACTACTGGCAGTACGTCAATGGTGAAGGCTGGGACTATCGCTATCAGAGCCAGCCCTATACCGAGCAGGAGAGCAGCCTCGCCGTCACCGCCACTGAGCCGCTCAAACAGCAGCTATTTCTGCGCCCCGGCTGGTACCGGCTGGAGCTGACCAACAGCAGCGGCCAGCTCAGCTCGCAGGTGGTGGCCATTGGCGAATGGGCCGACTACGGCGATGCCACCAAACCGCTGCCCGATGCGGTGCGCGTAACCCTCGACAAACCCAGCTACCGTGGCGGTGATGATGCTCAGGTCACTGTGGCCGCCCCCTACCCCGGTGAAGGGGTGCTGCTGGTGGAGAGCAACAGCGGCCTGCTCTGGTCCCAGCGGATCAGCGTCGGCACTGATGCCACCACCTTTGAGCTGCCGATCGATGACGAATGGCAGCGCCACGACCTCTATGTGTCGGCGCTGATCACCCAACCGGATACGGCGGCCCGCGCCAGCCAGCAGCTGCGGGCCATCGGTACCGCCCATCTGCCGCTCGATCGCAGTGAACGCAAACTGGCGCTGGAACTGCAGCTGGCCGACAACGCCGAGCCGCTCAAGCCGCTGCCTTTGACCATCAAGGTGGCCAATGCCAACGGCCAGATGGTCAACGTGGCGGTGAGCGTGGTCGATGAAGGGGCGCTGGCGGTAACCGAATACCAGATGCCGGACCCCTACACCACCTACTTCGGCCGGCGTGCCTTGATCCAGCAGCTGTATGACAACTACGGCGAGGTGTTCCGCCTCGACGCCGCTGCCCGCGCCGAGCTGCGTTACGGTGGCGACGCCGATCTGCTGGCCCGCGGTGGCCAGTTCAAATCGGAAGTGCGCATCCTCACCCTGTGGCTGGGGCCGCTGCAGACCGACAGCAACGGCGAGGCCAGCCTCAACATCGATCTGCCCGACTTTATCGGCAGCGCCCGTATCAGCGCCGTCGCCTGGGATGATGAGCGCTTCGGTCTGGCCGAGAAAAACGTCACAGTAGCGTCGCCGGTGATCGCCGAACTGGCGATGCCGCGCTTCCTCGCCCGTGGCGATAACGCCACCCTGCAGCTGGAGCTACGCAACATGACCGGGGCCGAGCGCACCCTGGATCTGGAATTGAGCGCCAGCAGCAACCTCAACCTGGGCACGGGCGGTGGCAAGCAGCAGATCACCCTGCCGCCGGGCAAAAAGGTGCTGATGCCAGTGGCGGTGAGCGTCAATGACGGCAGCCGGCGCGGCCAGATCAGCGTCAAACTGGGCGACCAGACCCTGACCATCAGCCGCCAGTTCAACCTTGCCACCCGCGAACCCTACGCCGCCGAAACCCGCAGCCAGCGGGCCGTGGTCAAAGCCGGCGAGCAGTTTGCGGCCAGCAATCAGGAGCAGGGGCTGCTGGCCTCCAGCCTGCAGACCCGTTTTGCCATCAACAACGCCCCGGCGCTGGGGCTGGCCAGCCACTTCAACGGCCTGCTCCACTACCCCTACGGCTGTCTGGAACAGGTCACCAGCGCCGCCATGCCGCTGCTGCTGACCAACGGCGCCAGTCGCGAGGCCCTGGGTCTCAAGCTGCCTGATAATCTCAAGGACCCGACTGCGGCCCTGCTCAGCGCCATCGACCAGCTACGTGCCAAGCAGCGCCCTAACGGCAGTTTCGGCCTGTGGGACAGCAACAGCAGCGAGGAGCCCTACCTGACCGCCTACGCCAGCGACTTCCTGCTGCGCGCCCGTGCCGCTGGTTACGCGGTGCCTGATGCCATGCTCAAACCGGCCTTGGAGCGGCTGCAGTACTACGTCAACAGCCCGCTGGCGCTGGATGAGCCGGCCGATGAACCGGGCCACTGGCGCCTGAGTGTGCAGGCCTATGCCGCCTATCTGCTGGCCCAACAGCAGCAGGTGAGCCTGGCCCAGCTGCGACCGCTGTTTGACCGCGATGCCCGCGATGCCCGCTCCAGCCTGCCGCTGATGCGCTTCGCTGCCGCCTTTGCCCTGCTGGGCGACCACAAACGGGCCACTGATGCCGCCCAGCGCGCCCTTAAGCTGGAGCGCGATGACGACCGCTGGTATGGCGACTACGGCTCACCCGTGCGCGATCTGGCCCAGTCGCTGGTGCTGATGCTGCGCCATCAGCTGCTGGTCGAGGAGAGCCAGAACAAGCTGTTTGAACTCTCGGATCTGGTGCGCGATTACCAGTATTACTGGTACTCCACCCAGGATCAGGCGGCGCTGCTGGAGTTGGCGCTCAGCCTTGAGGTCAACAAAAACTGGCAAGCCAACGTCAGCCTGGGCGCTGACCAGCAGCAGTTGGCCCGCAGCGGCAACTGGCAACAGCTGGTCAGCGGCCCGGCGGCCCCCTTTAGCCTCAGTAACAGTGGCGAGGCGCCGCTGTTTGTCGAGGTGACCACCGTCGGTTATCCGCTGGCAGCGCCGACCCCGGTCAGCAACGGCGTCAGCGTGGTGCGCCGTTATTACAACGAACTGGGCAAACCCATAGTTGGCGCGCCGCAGCTCAAAGTGGGCCAGCGGCTGGTGGTAGAGCTGACGGTGCGTGCCGACAAACGCATGCCGGATGCCCTGCTGGTCGATCTGCTGCCGGCAGGCCTGGAGTTGGAAAACCCGGCGCTGTTTGCCGGTGATGATGGCCAGATGCAGCTGCCCGGCGGCATCAACCTGCTCGATCCACGGGTCAACCCCTATGCCCGCCACGTCGAGTTCCGCGACGACCGCTTTGTTGCCGCCCTGGCGCTGCCGGCCAAGCAGGATGTGACCATCACCTACATCGCCCGCGCGGTCACCACTGGCACCTTCGGCCAGCCAGCGACGCTGGTGGAAGATATGTACCGCCCGGCTCGCCGCGCCATCGGCAGCAGCGAGGGCCAGCTGCAGGTGCTGTCGCACTGAGTATGAGCGGCCACCGCCTCTGTTGTGCCCCAACCCCGCGCCCATTCGGCGCGGGGTTTTACCATTGGCCGGGTGCCGGCCATGGCTAGAGCTCGCCGTTGGCGCCGCTGGTTGTGGCTGTTGCTGCTGCCGCTGCTGTTACTGCTGGCCGAC
>JAGOCY010000059.1 GCA_017998495.1 Corallincola sp. | reverse complement strand
GCGTTGATGAGGGCATCGACGCTGGCCTTGGAGCCGTTCATCTTCCAGTTGCCAAGTACCAATGGGCGTCTCATGTCCGTTCTCCTTAGATCGCGTACCAAAAAATGTTGGAAAGTTACAAGCGGGGCTCAGTATCCCTGCGTTCGCTCTCAAGCGGGTTGACCCAAGTCAACCGGGCATGAGCGTCGCAGGGCCCGCCCAGTATAGACGAGCCCTGCGGCCCGATGCGATCACCGTTTTGGCGTGCTGGCCGATGGTCTGGCCAGGGTCCCCGTGGCGACGAGGGTGGGTAAAAAGTGACCTTGCTTTCACCTTTGATTAACAGGATTGGGTAACATGGGCGCCGTTGTACCTGCCAGCCAGTGAAAGAAAGCACCAGCCATGACGCTGTCGCGCCGCCTGCTCGCCCTGTTCGTGCTGTTCTGTGGACCGGCTCTGCTATTGCTGTGGCTGAGTGCCAGCCAGTGGTTGGGCGGCTCGCTGGAGCGCATTCGCACCATGGTTGAAGATGGTCGCGTCGATCAGGTGTACAGCCATTTCGGCTATTTTGTCGCTGACTGGCAGCGCTGGTTGGAAGCCTGGAACCGCGACAGCGACGCCCTGAACTATGTGCGCAACCCGGATCCGGCCTATGAGCAGCAGCGCCTGCGCGAGGAGATGCTGCAGTTCAACCACATCCATCTGATGCTGATCTTTGATGCCCGCCAGCAGCTGGTGTTTCAGCGCTACTACCCCCATGACCAGCGCGTTAGCCAACCATTGCCTGCGGCGCTGGAGTCCTGGGTGCGTGAGCGCTTCATCAGCAGCGGTGCTATGGCCCGTGGTGAGCCGATCAGCGGTATTTCGATGCTTGCTGATCTGCCGGCTATTTTTGCTGCTCACCGGCTGCAGGGTACGCCTGCGGCACCCTTGGCCGAATCAGGCTATCTGGTGATGGCGCAGAAGGTCGATGAGTTTCTGTTGGGGGAAATGAAGCGGGCCATCAACCAGCAGGTGGTGCTGGAACGGGTGGCCGATGGCGGCAGCAATGTCAGTGTCGAAGTGGTCGACCGCGCCCAGGGCTGGTTGACTCGCACCCTGTTCGGGTTGCGTGAGGGCGAGCTGTTTCAGCTGGCGGTGGCTGCGGATCTGGCCCCCTTTGAGCAGGGGCGGCAGGCGGTGGTGCGTTATGTATGGCTGGCCGCGGCGATCGTGGTGTTGCTGTCGCTGCTGCTCTATATCGCCGTGCGCTGGCTGGTGACCCGGCCAGTGCTGTCGCTGCAGCGCCAGCTGGCGCGCCTTGACCCGGATCAGGCCGCGTTGGCGCCGATGGCCGTTGGCGGCTGCCACGAACTGAGTGCACTGGCCGACCACTTCAATCAACTGGCTCAGGGGCTGCACCTCGAGAAAGCGCGGGCCCAGACCATCCTCGCCGCCATTGCCGATGCGGTGATCGCCACCGATCTGCAGGGGCGGATCAGTTACCTGTCGCCAGTGGCAGAGCAGCATCTGGGGTTGCTGTCGGCCCAGGCTCAGGGACAATCGCTGGAAAAGCTGCTGCTGCTGGAAGACGAGGGGCGCAATCTCAGCTGGTATCTGCAGCGGCTGGTCAGCGGCAAAGAGGCGCCCGGCCGCCGCCGTGTTACCCGCCTGCGGGTGCAAGGGCGTACCCTGGTGGTGGAGCTGAGCATGGTGGTGGTGCGTGACGGCCAGGGTCAGGCCAACGGCCTGGTGCTGGTGCTGCGCGACATCAGCCGGGCCGAGCAGCTGAAAGAGAAGCTGCGCCATCAGGCCAACCATGATCAGATCACCGGCCTCTATAACCGTCAGAAATTCGAGGAGCTGCTGGAGCTGCTGGAACCGGAGCTGCTTGGCGGCGAACACGCCCTCTGCTACATCGATCTCACCAATTTCAAGATCATCAATGAGACCTGTGGCCATGCGGTGGGCGACCAGGTGTTGCAGGATGTGGCGCACGCCATTCGCCGCTGTGTGCGCGATTCAGACTTGGTCGCGCGCATGGGCGGCGATGAGTTTGCTCTGTTGCTGCGCGGCTTGCGCCGTAGCCATGTGATGCGGGTACTCGACAAGCTGGCCGAAGAGGTGCGCCAGCTACGGCTGCACTGGAACGCCGGCAGCTACCAGCTCGATCTCTATGGCGGTGTCAGTTTCTTCCGTGATGCCCAACGGGCGCCCAAGGCGGTGCTGTCCGAGGCTGATGCCGCCTGCTATGTGGCCAAACAATCGGGTGAGCGCGGCTTCCGCCTGTTTGATCCGGATAGCAGCGATCTGCAGGAGCACCAGCAGGCGCCGCAGTGGGCAGCGCGCATTCAGGACGCGCTGGAGCAGGGCCATTTCGAGCTGATGTATCAGGAGATCACCGCCTTGCGCCCCCACGGCGGAGCGCGCCATATCGAGATCCTGCTGCGCCTACGTGACCACAACGATCAGCTGCAGCTGCCCAAGCTCTTTATGCCGGTGGCTGAGCGCTACCACCTGATGGCCCAGCTTGATCGTATGGTGATCGAGAAGGTGTTCGCCTGGCTCAAGGAGCGGCGCGAGCAGTGGAGTTCACTACTGGTGTGCGTCAACCTCTCGGGTGAGACCCTGGCCAGCGACAAGCTGGTGGGGCTGATCTCGCGCCTGCGCCGTGAAACCCGGGTGCCGGCCCGTTGTATCTGTTTTGAGATCACCGAGACGGTGGCTATTCGTAATCAGGCGCGGGTGGTGGAGGTGATCCGCCGGTTGCGCCATGAAGGCTTCACCTTTGCCCTCGATGATTTTGGCAGTGGCTTCTCGTCCTACGGTTATCTGAAGGAGCTGCCGGTCGATTTCGTCAAGATTGACGGCGCCTTTGTGCGCACCATGCACATCAACCCCAAGGACTATGCCCTAGTCAAATCGATTCAGGAGGTCTGTCAGGTGCTGGGGATGCGTACGGTGGCCGAGTTTGTCGAAAACGACGGGGTGCTCGACTGCGTACGGCGGGTGGGTATCGACTATGCCCAGGGGTACGGCATCAGCCGGCCACGGCGGCTACGCGATTTTGTCGCCAGCAGCAGCGCGGCAGATGTGGCCTGACCGGGCGGGTGACAGGGGCAGAAACAGCAAGGGCGCCATCTGGCGCCCTTGGTTTATTGATCTGCCGACGGCGATCAATGGTGGTGATGGTCGCCGTGGTGGGCGTGACCGTGGGCCACCTCTTCTTCGGTGGCATCGCGCACTTCAATCACCGCGCCGCTGAACTTGAGGCCTTTGCCGGCCAGCGGGTGGTTGCCATCGATGGTGACCTGGTCAGCGGAGACCTTGGTTACTGTCACTTCCACCGGACCATGGGGGCCTTGGGCGTGGAACACCATACCCGGCTCGATCTGGTCAACGCCGTGGAAGGCGCTGCGCGGCACTTCCTGGACCATCTCGGCACGGTATTCGCCGTAGGCGTCAGCAGCTTCGACATCGACCGCAAACTTGTCGCCGGCCTTCAGCCCTTCGAGGGCTTTTTCCAGCCCCGGAATGATGTTGTTGAAGCCGTGCAGGTAGGCAAGCGGCTCGCCACCATCGGAGGAATCGATCAGGTTGCCCTGAGTGTCGGTAACGGTGTAGTCGATCAGCACCACTTTCTCGGCGGTAATGTTCATCTGCAACTCCTGTTAGGTTGAGGGACCGCCAAGCGGGCGGTGGCGAGGCCGGTTCAGGACAGCGGTCGCTGACAGGAATCGCGGTCGTCAGTATGCCAACAACCACCGGTCGGCCCAAGCCCAAAAGCAACGGGCCAGCACAGGCTGGCCCGTCATGGCTGTCAGCCGGCGGTTACTGCTGTTCGCGGGCGATGGCGCGCCAGCCAATATCCTTACGGTAGAAGCAGCCTTCCCAGTTGACCTTGGCTGCGAGGGCGTAAGCCTGCTGCTGGGCCTCTTGCACACTGTTACCGAGGGCGGTGGCACAGAGCACGCGGCCACCGCTGGTAACCACCTGATCGTCTTTGAGGCTGGTGCCGGCGTGGAACAGCTTGGCATCCTCAAGGATGGCGTCACCAAGGCCATGGATCACGTCTGCCTTGCGGATGGTGCCCGGATAGCCGCCAGCGGCCAGCACCACACCCACGGCCGGGCGCGGATCGAACTCGGCGCTGTGCTGGTCGAGCTGGCCGTCGATGGCCGCTTCGCACAGGGTCACCAGATCGCTTTGCAGGCGCATCATGATCGGCTGGGTTTCGGGGTCGCCGAAACGGCAGTTGAACTCGATCACCTTGGGTGCGCCGCTGCGGTCGATCATCAGCCCGGCGTAGAGGAAGCCGGTGTAAGGGTTGCCCTCGGCCGCCATACCGCGCACGGTGGGGTAGATCACCTCATCCATCACCCGCTGGAACACAGTCGGGGTGACTACCGGTGCCGGCGAGTAGGCGCCCATGCCGCCCGTATTGGGGCCCTGATCGCCATCGCCGACGCGCTTGTGGTCCTGGCTGGTGGCCATGGCCACCACGTTGACGCCATCGACCATAACGATGAATGAGGCCTCTTCGCCGTCGAGGAACTCCTCGACCACCACCCGGCAACCGGCTTCACCAAAGGCGTTGCCTTCGAGCATGTCGCGCACCGCCGCCTCGGCTTCGGCCAGGGTCATGGCTACGATCACCCCTTTGCCAGCGGCCAGACCATCGGCCTTGATGACGATCGGGGCGCCCTGCTGACGTACATAGGCCAGCGCCGCTTCGACCTCGGTAAAGTTCTGGTAGGCGCCGGTCGGGATCTGCTGGCGGGCCAGGAAATCCTTAGTGAACGCCTTGGAGCCTTCGAGCTGGGCGGCGGCCTTGGTTGGGCCAAAGATGCGCAGACCGGCGGCGCGGAAGGCGTCGACCACGCCGATTACCAGCGGCGCCTCGGGGCCGACGATGGTCAGATCGATCTGCTCGCGCTGGGCGAAGGCCAGCAGCGCGGCGAGGTCGGTGGCCTCGATGGCGACATTGGTCAGCGCCGGTTCAAGGGCGGTGCCGGCGTTGCCCGGCGCCACAAAGACGCTGGAGACCTGCGGCGACTGCGCCACTTTCCAGGCGAGCGCATGTTCGCGGCCGCCACTGCCGATGATAAGGACTTTCTTGCTCATGGCCGGTACTCCCTGATTAATGGCGGAAATGGCGCATGCCGGTGAACACCATGGCCATGCCATGTTCGTCAGCGGCGGCGATCACTTCCTCGTCGCGCATCGAGCCACCGGGCTGGATCACGGCGCTGATGCCGGCCGCAGCCGCAGCGTCGATACCGTCACGGAAGGGGAAGAAGGCGTCGGAGGCCATCACCGAGCCACGCACTTCCAGCCCTTCGTCGGCGGCCTTGATGCCGGCGATCTTGGCGCTGTAGACGCGGCTCATCTGGCCGGCACCGATGCCGATGGTCATCTCGTTGCTGGCGTAGACGATGGCGTTGGATTTAACGAACTTGGCCACCTTCCAGCAGAACAGCAGATCTTTGAGCTCCTGCTCGGTCGGCTGGCGCTTGGAGACCACCTTGAGGTCACCGGCGGTGATCACGCCCAGATCGCGGTCCTGCACCAGCAGACCGCCGTTCACGCGGCGCAGGTCGAAACGGCTGGAGGGCTGGCCCCATTCACCGCAGGCGAGCAGGCGCACATTGGGCTTGCTGGCGCAGATGGCGATCGCTTCGGCGCTGACGCTGGGGGCGATGATCACCTCGACAAACTGGCGCTTGACGATGGTCTCGGCAGTTTTGCCATCCAGCTCGCGGTTGAAGGCGATGATGCCGCCAAAGGCCGAGGTCGGGTCAGTTTTGTAGGCGCGCTCGTAGGCGGCGAGGATGTCGCCATCCACGGCCACGCCACAGGGGTTGGCGTGCTTGACGATGACACAGGCCGGGGCGTCGAACGACTTGACGCACTCCAGCGCCGCATCGGTGTCGGCGATGTTGTTGAAGGAGAGCGCCTTGCCCTGCAACTGGCGGGCGGTGGCCACGCTCGCTTCCTGCGGCTGCTCTTCGACGTAGAAGGCGGCCTGCTGATGGGCGTTTTCGCCGTAGCGCATCCCCTGCTTCTTGATGAACTGCAGGTTGATGGTGCGCGGGAAACGCGGGTCCAGTTCCTGCTCGGCGGTGTAGGCCGGCACCTTGCTACCGAAGTAGTTGGCGATCATGCCATCGTAACCGGCGGTGTGCTCAAAGGCGGCAATGGCCAGATCAAAACGGGTGGCCAGGGTCAGACTGCCGTTGTTGGCATCGAGCTCGGCCAGCACCCGCTCGTAATCGCTGGCGCGGACCACGATGGCCACGTCTTTGTGGTTCTTGGCTGCCGAGCGGACCATGGTCGGGCCGCCGATATCGATGTTTTCCACCGCATCGGCAAGGGTGCAGTCAGGGTTGGCGACGGTGGCAGCGAACGGGTAGAGGTTGACCACCACCATGTCAATGGGGGCAATGCCATGCTCGGCCATGATGGCGTCGTCGGTGCCGCGACGGCCCAGAATGCCGCCGTGGACTTTGGGATGCAGGGTCTTGACGCGGCCGTCCATCATCTCCGGGAAGCCGGTGTAATCGGATACTTCGGTCACCTTGAGGCCGGCATTGGCCAGCAGTTTGGCGGTGCCGCCGGTGGACAGCAGCTCGACCCCACGGGCGGCAAGGCCGGTGGCGAATTCGATAATGCCGGTTTTATCCGAAACAGAGAGCAGGGCGCGGCGGACGGGACGGTGATCGTGCATCGATTCTCTTCCTGTAGAGGCATGGGGCAAATGGCGGCGGGTATAACAAGGAAGGGGCCTCTCGGCCCCGTCGCTTATCAGTTCATACCGTATTTTTTCAGCTTCTTGCGCAGGGTGCCGCGGTTGATGCCAAGCAGGTTGGCGGCGCGGGTCTGGTTGCCACGGACGTAGGTCATCACCTCTTCCAGCAGCGGGGCTTCAACTTCCGACAGGAACAGCTCATAGAGGTCAGCCACATCTTCACCCGACAGCTGGGCGAAGTAAGCGCGCATTGCCTGCTTGCAGGATTCACGCAGGGGTTGGCCGGCAGCGGCGGGGATCTGGTCAACGACGGGAGCCGTTTCGGCTTTGAGGGTAGTTTCGAACATAGACCTTAGCTCGCTTTTCAAGGGTAAATGACAATGAAAATGGGCACGGGTATCCGGCAAAAAAGCGCAAACAAGGCGGCGCCGGAGCGCGTGAGCAGACGGGCAAAAAATGACCGATCTGGCCCAAGGGCGCGTAGTTTACGCGCTTTGGCTGGCGCTGGAAAGGTCAAAATCCGCCCATACGGACGCTTTTCAACCGCTCTTGCGCACCCCGTCCAGCCGCACCCACTCACTACGCACTGTCGCCGGATTGAGCGCGACCAGCGGGATGTAGGCGGCGGCAACGCTCTCCCCCTGGTTCTCCAGAATGCCGGACAGGGCGAGGTGACCGCCGGGGCGCAGATGGCTGCAGATGACCGGTGCCAGCTCCA
>JAGOCY010000058.1 GCA_017998495.1 Corallincola sp. | reverse complement strand
GCTCAGCGCCTGGGCCGCCTGACGCCCGGCCAGCCACAGGCTGCCATAGGCGGCCAGCAGCGCCGGGTAAGCAGGGCTGACACAGAAGTTGTCGACACCGCCGATGGTCACGGCCAGCAGATCGAGGGTGACAGCGCTGGCCATGAGCAGGGCAAACCAGCCGCGGCGAGCCAGATAGAGGCCGCCAATAAAGAACACCGCCCAGGAGGCTGAGGGCAGGTGGTGGAGGCTGGCGAAGTGGTGGCCGCGGGTGCCGACAAGCATCAGCAGCAGGGCGGTGGCGATCAGCAGACGGGAGGAGAGGCGAGAGAGCAACATGGTGGTGGTTCCTGATGGTGCGTCGGCGCACGACCCGGAACAGCCACAGCAGAAGTTGGCTGTTGCCCGAACCGCACCCGCCGTGCTGGCCGACCATTGATCGGCAGACGCGGCGGCAGAGGACACACCCGGGTGGCCACAGACCACCGGTGCGCCATGACCCACCCGTCATGCCGATACCCTGCCTGTGGCCGGTCTCCGGGCTGATGAGCGGGCAATTCCCCAATCCGGCGCCTTCCCGTGGAAACCACAGTGGCATGATGCCGGACCTTGACTCACTTACCGTTGCGGGGGCAGCGTCGGCCTTGCCTGAAGGCGCACCGACTTCCCGTTTAATCCCGGCCGTTTGCACGCGCCGGGACACCAGAGGCGGGGTCAGTGTAGGGGCTGGCGGTCGCGACTGGCAAGCCCACTTGCCGGGCGCTGCGGCGCTTGCCATCGTCGGCCATGGTGATAAACTGCGCGCCCCCGATGCTGCTGGGATAGTGACCGGTAAGCATCATTTACCTTGTGAAGGAGTTTCACTATGTCGATTACCGTTGAACAGAAAGCCAAGATCGTTGCTGACTTCGGCCGTGGCCAGGGCGACACCGGTTCTACCGAAGTCCAGGTTGCACTGCTGACTGCCCGTATCGAAGGGCTGCAGAGCCACTTCGCGGCCAACAAGAAAGATCACCACAGCCGCCGCGGTCTGCTGCGCATGGTGAGCCAGCGCCGCAGCCTGCTCGACTACCTCAAGCGCACTGACGAAGCGCGCTACACCGAACTGCTGGCTCGTCTGGGTCTGCGCCGCTAAGCGCTACTCCGCCAGTCACGAAAAGGGGCCATCAGGCCCCTTTTTTGCGTTTGCCTTTCGCCCCGGCTAGGGCATCCCAATCCCTTCGCGTATACTACCGGCGCCCAAAAGGTAAAGACAAAAAAGAGCGAAGGACAAACACGTGAATCCGACTGTAAAAACATTCCAATACGGCCAACATACCGTCACCCTGGAAACCGGCGTTGTCGCCCGTCAGGCCACCGCCGCTGTGATCGCCTCAATGGCTGACACCACCGTGCTGGTGACTGTGGTTGCCCGCAAAGATGCCAAGCCTGGCCAGGACTTCTTCCCGCTGACCGTGAACTACCAGGAGCGCACCTATGCGGCTGGTAAGATCCCGGGCGGTTTCTTCAAGCGCGAAGGTCGTCCGACCGAAAATGAAACCCTGATCTCTCGCCTGATCGACCGTCCGGTGCGCCCGCTGTTCCCGGAAGGCTTCTATAACGAAGTGCAGGTGATCGCCACCGTCATGTCGCTGAACCCGGAAGTTCAGCCGGACATCGTCGCCATGATCGGCGCCTCTGCCGCCCTGACCCTGGCCAACATCCCGTTCAACGGCCCGATCGGCGCCGCACGCGTTGGCTACATCGACGGCCAGTTCGTGCTCAACCCGCTGCGTTCCGAGATGAACAACAGCCGCCTGGATCTGGTGGTTGCCGGTACTCAGGCCGCAGTGCTGATGGTGGAATCAGAAGCGCAGATCCTCTCTGAAGAGGTGATGCTGGAAGCGGTGTGCTTCGGCCATGACGCCATGCAGACCGTGATCAACGCCATCAACGAGATGAAGGCGGAAGCCAATCCGCCGGTGTGGAACCACTGGACCCCGCCGGTGGCCAACACTGCGCTGGCTGATCGCGTCAAGGCGCTGGCCGCCACCGGTTTCGGTGAGGCCTATCGCATCATCGACAAGACTGCCCGTCAGGACGCAGTCAAGGCTGTCAAAAAGGCCACCGTTGACGCCCTGCTGGCCGAGACCCCGGATCTGGATCTGCAGGAGCTGGCGACCCTGCTCGGCGATCTGGAATACCGCGTGGTGCGCGACCGCGTCATCGCTGGCGAACCGCGTATCGACGGCCGCGACCCGGAGATGATCCGTGGTTTGAGCATGGCCACTGGCGTGCTGGCCCGTACCCATGGTTCCGCCCTGTTTACCCGTGGCGAAACCCAGGCGATCGTGGTGGCCACCCTTGGCACCCCGCGCGATGCCCAGATCCTCGACGAGCTGACTGGCGAGCGTCACGACCGCTTTATGCTTCACTACAACTTCCCCCCCTACTGCGTTGGTGAAACCGGCATGGTCGGTTCGCCCAAGCGTCGCGAGATCGGCCACGGCCGTCTGGCTCGCCGTGGTGTCCAGGCAGTGCTGCCGACGCTGGAAGAGTTCCCCTACACCATCCGCGTCGTCTCCGAGATCACCGAGTCCAACGGTTCCAGCTCCATGGCTTCGGTCTGTGGTACCTCGCTGGCGCTGATGGATGCCGGTGTACCGGTGAAGGCGGCGGTTGCCGGTATCGCCATGGGTCTGGTACTCGAAGGCGACAAGTTTGTGGTGCTGTCTGACATCCTCGGTGATGAAGATCACCTGGGTGACATGGACTTCAAAGTGGCCGGTAGCCGTGAAGGGATCACCGCGCTGCAGATGGACATCAAGATCGAAGGGATCACCCGCGAGATCATGAAGGTTGCCCTCAACCAGGCCCGCGGTGCGCGCATGCACATCCTTGGCGTGATGGAAGAAGCGATCAACACCCCGCGTGCCGAGGTCTCCGAGTTCGCACCGCGCATCTACACCATCTCCATCAGCCCGGACAAGATCCGTGATGTGATCGGTAAAGGTGGCGCCACCATCCGTGCCCTGACCGAAGAGACCAAGACCACCATCGACATCACTGACGATGGCACCATCAAGATCGCTGCCGTTAACCGCGCCAACGCCCAGGCCGCCATCGCCCGTATCCAGGCGATCACGGCCGAAGTGGAAGTGGGCGAGGTCTACAGCGGTGTGGTCACCCGTATTGTTGATTTCGGCGCCTTTGTCGAGGTGTTGCCAGGCAAGGAAGGTCTGGTGCACATTTCGCAAATCAGCGACGAGCGTATCGACAAGGTCACTGACGTGCTGGAGCAGGGCCAGCGGGTGAACGTCAAGGTGCTGGAGATCGACCGTCAGGGTCGCGTGCGCCTGTCGATGCGTGAAGTAGCCAAGCAGGGCTAAATCCCCGCTGCAGCTGCAATGAACGGGGGCCTGCGGGCCCCCCTTTTGTCCGCGTGGAGGCTTGATGGCGATGGCAGGTATGGCAAAACGCTGGTGGCTGGCACTGTTGACGGTGACGCTGCTGGCTGGTTGTGCCACAGATCCGGCGACCCAGTTTGAACGCCTGCCGGTGGCGACCCCGCGTCAGCCGTCGTTGCAGGACCAGGTGGCGGCGGTGCGTATCGGCCAGTTTCTGGATGGCGCCGAGCGCGACGAAGCGGAACTGGCCCTGCTGTTTTACCAGCGTGGCCTCTATTTCAGCCGCATGGGGCTAGACTGGCTGGCCCATGTCGACTTCCGGCGTGCTGTTGAGCTACGCCCCGACTTTGCCGAAGCCTACAACCAGCTCGGCGTGCAATTTACCCTCATGGGCCAGTTTGACGATGCCTATGAGGCGCTCGACTCGGCTATTGAATTGGCACCCAACGCCGATTTTCCGCTGCTCAACCGCGGTATTGCCCTGCATTACGCCGGCCGTCATCAACTGGCGCTGAGCGACCTTGAGAACTACTACCGGCGTGATGTCAGCGACCCTTATCGGGTGATCTGGCTTTACCTCATTCAGCGCGAGCTGGACCCGCAGGCGGCCCATGACCGTCTGAACCACCTGATCCCGCTGGTGCGCCAGGGTTGGGGGCGCACGCTGCTGAGCTATTTCAGCGGCGAGCTGAGTGCCAGCGAGCTGTTGCGGCTGGCCGGCGAGGCCGAGCATGAAAACCGCGAGGGCGATCCTGCCGACCGCGATGAACGGCTGTGCGAGGCCTACTTCTATATCGGCCAGCAGTTACTGGCTGAAGGCAACAAAGAGGCGGCTGCCAACTATTTCCGGCTGGCGGCGGGCACCAATATCTTCGAGTTTGTTGAGCATAATTTCGCCCTCTACGAACTCCAGCAACTGGCCGTGGCGGCTAGCCGCGACGGCAAAGGGCCAGCTTCATGATTGACTGGCGCGCCTGGCTGGAGGCCGCCCGTCCCCGTACCCTGCCTGCATCTCTTGCCCCGCTGCTGCTGGGCAATGGCTTGGTGTTGCAGCAGGGTGAGGGCAGCTATGGGCTGGCGCTGATCAGCCTGCTCTGTGCCACCGCGCTGCAGGTGCTGGTCAACTTCGCCAACGATCTGGCCGACGGGGTGGCTGGTATTGACAGTCAGGCGCGGCTGGGGCCGCCGCGCATGGTGCAGCAGCAGCGGATCAGCGTGGCGGCAATGCGCCTGGGGGTGCTGTGCTGTGGGCTGGTGGCGGTGGCCTGCGGTTTTTATCTGGCTGCGGCCAGCAGCTGGTGGCTGTTGCTGCTCGGCGCCATTTGCTTGCTGGCGGCGCTGGCCTACAGCAGTGGCCCTTGGCCGCTGGCTTCGCACGGTCTGGGTGAGGTCACGGCCTTTCTGTTTTTCGGGCCAGTGGCGGTGCTGGGCTCAGCCTTTGTTCAGAGCGGCAGGCTTGAGCTGCTGTGGCTGTTGCCTGCGGTCGCTGTCGGTTTGCCGATTGCCGCCATCATGCTGGTCAACAACATGCGTGATATTCCTACCGATGGCCCGGCCGGCAAACGCACGCTGGCGCTGCGCCTGGGGCGGCCACGCAGCCTGCTGCTCTATGGCTGGCTGTTGTTGCTGCCGGTGCTGCTGTTGAGCCTGCTGGTCAGCCCATGGTGGCTGCTGCCGCTGGCGGTTGCCCTGGGGTGGTGGGCGGTTCACCTGTGGCGCCAGGCCTTGGTCGCCGATGGCTCGCAGTTCAATCCGTTACTGGCTGCTACTGCCCGCTATGCCTTGGCCATGGCGTTGGCCTGGCTGCTGGTATAGCGGCTGCGCAAAAATTCAACATCGATCAAACTTTGTTCACTGCTGGCTGGCGCAACCACGCGCCTGTTGCCATAACAGTGCATCACCCGTGTCCTGCTGTCTGCTGTCGGGTCTAACCTTGAGCATGGAGGCTCAATGTGAAACGGCAGACAGGATTGTCGCTGCCGGAGTTGCTATGTGTGCTGGCCATCATGGCCATATTGCTCGCCACAGCGACTCCGGCTTTCAGCTCTCTGCGTCAACGTCAGGCCCTCACCACTGCGGCTGAGGCCCTCTCCCAACTCTTTCAGTTTGCTCAGCGCCGGGCGTTGCAGACCGGCGTCAGCCATGGCGTGGCCATTAACATTGAACAGGGCTGCGCACTGGTGGTGGCGAACCCCGTCTGTGATTGCGCGGACAGTGGCTGTCGTGGCCGTGCCGAGTACCAGCTGCAGGCGGGCTGGCTGGGTGGGGTCAGGATCAGCGAGCTGAGTTTTGCGGGTGATGGCGTTGCCCGTTTCTCGCCCTTGCGTGGCGCCGCCACTGCCGGCCATGTGCAGCTGCGCAGCGACGATGGTAGCCGCCTGCAAATAGTGGTGTCGCGCTTGGGAAGGGTGCGCTTGTGCCGTCCCGATGATGTGGGGGGCGGAGCATGCGATTGAAGCGACAGGCGGGTTGTCAGCCCCATGGCCTGACACTGGTTGAGTTGCTGATCAGCATGGTGATTGGCCTGATGCTATCAGCCGCCTTTATCAGCTGCTGGCTGGCGTTTGTCCGCCATTATCAACAGCAGCAACAGCTCAACCGGCTGGCCGACGAGACGCTGCTAGTGGCCGGCTTTATCGGCCGTGAATTGCGCCGTGCGGGCCACTGGCGAGCCGGCGTTGCCCTGCTCAACGAGCCGCTGGCCAATCCATTTACCGCCTTGTCGACGGCGGATGACGGCCACTGTCTACGTTATCGCTATGACCTTAACGGTGATGGTCGGCTGCAAGGTGGTGAGCCGTTGACCGCCCCCTGGCACGCTGCGGCCACCAGCAGTGCCAGCAATGAGAATTTCGCGTTGCGCCTGCGCGGTGATCAGCTGCAGCTAAGCCGTGGCGGCGGCAGTTGCACCAGCGGTGGCTGGGAGACGCTGACCACCCCCGGTATTGGGGTGGCGGTGCTGGAGGGCGAGCCGCCGTTCGCCATCTACTGGCCACCAGCGCCCACGGCCACGAGCTGGCAGCTGGCCCAGCCACAAATCGCCGTTGCCCTGATGCTGCATGATCAGATGGTCCCTGAACTACAGCGGCCGTTACGGCTGCGAGTGGAGGTGCGCAATGGCGTCTGGCGCCATGACTAGTCGGGAGCGCCAATTCGGCATGGCTACCCTGCTGCTGGTGGTGGTGCTGGGTACCATCCTGCTGCTGGCGGTGGTGGGCTTGGCCGGGCAGCGGCAGCTGGAGCTACGTGCCCTGAGCGGCGAAGCCAGCTATATCAGAGCCCTGTTACAGGCTGAAGCGGCACTGGCGATGGCGGTCGAGGCCGAGCGGCTAGAGCCTGGCGGCGTGGCCCCAGCCTCGACGGCGGTGGTGGGGCGGCTGATGGTGGACAGCAACGGCCATCCAGACTGGCCATTCGACTGGCTGCTGGAGGTGAGCGCCAACAGCCGTGACGGGCTGGCCACAGCCACGGTACGCCAGTGGTGGTGGCAGCGGCCACTGCTCAAACAGTTGCCGCTGGTACCGCTGATGGTGCAGGGCAGCCTGAGCTTAGAGCAGCTGACGTTGGCTGCTGCCGGTGACGGCGAACTGTTGGGGCTGGTGAGCGGCGCTGAGCCACCGCCGCTGGCACTGGAACGCTGTGCGCCAACGCTGGTGGCAAGCGGCTGTCCACCATTATGGCGATTGCCGGTGCGGGCGGAGCGGCGGCTGATGGCGGATCTGCTGGCCCAGACCTTCGGCCTGGGGATGCCCTGGCTGCGTGATGCCCCCGGCTTTACCCGGGCGGCTGATGGCGATTGCGCCACTCAGTTGCGCGCGGCCGAAGCGCTGTGGTGGTCTGGTGACTGCCTGCTTTACGGCACGGCCATAGGTTCCGCATTGCGGCCCCGGCTGCTGGTGGTGGATGCGGGGCGCCTGCGTGTGGCCGCCGGTACGGAGATCAACGGCCTGCTGCTGGTCGCTGGCGACGGTGGCACTGTGGCGGAGCTGCACTGGGGCGAAGGCGCGCTGCTGCGAGGGGCACTGCTGGTGGCGGGCGATGCCGTGATCTCCGGGCAACCGCGGATCTGGTTTGACCTGGAGCTAC
>JAGOCY010000057.1 GCA_017998495.1 Corallincola sp. | reverse complement strand
GCCATATGTTGGTCTTACTGAAACTCCACCATACCCTAGCGCTCCAACCGTAATAACTTCTCCATCAGCATTGCCGGTATTTTTAATGGCCGCAGAACCAAGCTGCAATAACGCCCTAATGTCAGCGGCTGTAGGGGAGGCCATAACACGCCTGGCAAACTCTGTTAAGGTCGCTATTGCTGCTGTATCTTTACCTGAAAAAAATGGAATAGTGTCAGCGGCTGAGTTTAACTCAGATATGGAGGTGAGTGTTTTGCTGGCAGTCTGCTTTTCAGACCAAGATGGCAATATTACCGTTGATCCATCAGGAAGTGTTGCCGTTACGTTTCCATTTCCAACCAGCAAGGCCTGAATGACATCAAGCTGACCCTGGTAGTATCCCATCACCTGGGCGGCGCGGCGGGCTAGATCTGTCGATGACCCTTCCGCAGTCGTTACGACCGAATAGGCCACGTTGTTTGCCGTGGCACCGCGATAGTTCGTGGCCAAGAGGATGGAGTTATCCGAGACCACCTTCTCGATCTCATAGAAGATATCCGCGATGATCATTGGCTGACCAACGCGAGCAGGGTTAGCCGAGGTCAGGAAGGCGGTGCCAACGCCGGTCACGGCTTTTGAGCCGTTAACCACGTTAACAGCACCCTTGTTCATCCAAAGCGCCATGGTGAGCCCTTACATGTTTACCAGGTTGGGGAACTGGTCGTAATAACCAGCATCAATCAGAGGGATGTTTGTGAATTGCACGTTGTTTGGCTTGGTGCCGCCCTGGTCAAGCCAGGATATCATCCCGGTATACCCGCCCAAGGAGCCGGTAGTGGTCGTGCCGAAATAGGCGATAACGGCCCAGTAGGCCACGCCGCTGACCACCATGTACTGGGCGCTATAGGTTGAGCTATAGGCGCTGGCAACCTTGGCCGGCGTCCGGTTGAAGAACTGCGCCTGCCCCGTGGTCAGCGTCCCCGCCGCGCCTACGCCGCAGATTTGCAGCAAGGGGCGGCTGGAGTCGTACACCTTGACGCCGGCCTCATCAAAGCACTGCATGCCGTAGGCGGCGCTGGGGACGTACCTGGCCGGTACAAACACATAGAAGGTGGCAGACTGAAAAGAGGGTTCGGCATCGCCCATGCTGCGCAATACCCTGGCATGCCAAATCCCGTTAATCTGGCGCACCTCTGCCTTGCCATAACGTGACCTTATATTTTCATTACCGCCAAAGTCACAGAATATAAAGACACTAATTTTTATAGACGCCGGTATGTTGAATAATGGGGCTGTCGTCCAACTATTACCACCAACGGCCTGAACGGTAATTCGCCCCCAATAATGGTACGATATTCCGCCATCAACCCGAGCGAATTGGCGGCCGCTGGAGTCGTTAATTACCCCGCCATACAGAGACATTAGCCAACCTCTAATATAAGCCAGCCCATGCAATATGGAGTGGAATTTAATTGTGACAAATTATCGTAATATGGGATGCAGACTAATCTGACGGCCCCGCTACGTTGTGGGTATGTTTTTGAAAGGGAGTCGCTGAATGTCACCGTAAAGCCATTTACCAATGGCGGGTCATACGATACTACATTAATTTGGCGGGCGACATCATCAATAATAGTGGTCGGGTTATCAAACCCGACCACTTTTACCCCGTTCTGGTCGAATATATCAACGCCATATTCCATCACAGTAATCCAATGCGAACACGGAGACGGTTATTTTCGTCCCGAATATCAATTCGATTATTGTCCAGGTTCATACCTACCCCACCGGGCGAGCTTCTGATGACCACGTTCCCATTGCCGTCCACGGTGAACCGGTCGGCAATGTTGATTTGCCCGCCGTTGATCTTGCCAGCGTTGAGGGTAACGGCGCTCATCGTGGTGCCATATACCGACCCGCCCCGAATATCAGCCCCCTCGATCAGGGTGCCAACCAGGTGCTGCACGTTGATATATTTGGCAATGACGGCGCCGGCCTCGGCGGTATCCAGCATCACATGGTTCATATAGACGTTGTTGTTTTTTACGATGAACGGGTTGCGTTTGCTGGTTTCTCCGGTTGCCCGGCTGAGAATAGCGAACACATCCGCATCGACCAAAAACGTTGAGAGCGCAGTGCCGTCAGGGTTCAGCTTCACTTCCAGACCGAACCCGCCGCCGGCTCCGTTCACCTGAGCCTTGGTGTACCAACTGGCCCGCACCTCGCCATTGAGCTTGCTGACGGCCTCACCAGTGGTTTGCACCATGGCGGTGGTCTTCCCCAGCTCGGCGCTGATGATCTCTGTCTGCCGCGCCATGGCGCCCAGGTTGTCAGCCTGTACCTTTTGCTCGCGGGTGATCTGGCCCACTGCGCGGCGGCGATCGAGATCGCCCAGGGCGCCGGCCGTGGCCGCTTCCAGGGCAGCCTCGGCGCTCGCCTCATAGGAGGCTTTCACGCCATCCATCACGCGGGTCAGCCCATCCGTCACCGTGGCCAGGTGGTTCATCCCATCTTGCAGATCGGGGATCGCCTCGATGGGGGTTCGCAGCTCCTCGCGCAGGTGTTCGGCCCCGATCTGGGAGTCGAGCATGTCGAGGATGGACTCAACGTCATAGGTCGTCTTGCCAATGACCGCCAGCAAGCCAGATTTACCATAGGCATTCACCGACCGCAGCCAGACAAAATATTCCGTGTCTGGCATCAAGCCGCTGAGGGTCATATGGGTGGCCTGACCGGCCAGTGTCGACTTGGTCAGCACCTCCTCAAGAGGGAGCCGTGTCTTAGACCAGTACCATTCGCAGATAGTGCCGTGGGTCAGGCCGCCGGCGAACTGCGGAACGAAGGCCAGTGACCAGTTGGCGGCGGTCACCTTCACACTCTGCGGCATGGGCGGCGCGGCGATCACAAAGTTGACGGCGGCCACCGGTGATGCGGCCCCCGTCAACGCAACCGCGCGCACCAGCGCCACATAGTTCCCCATCTCCAGGCCATTGACCCGGCACGACTGGCCGGGGCATTGCGCCGTCATCACCACTTCTGGCGGCTGGTCTTGTTCCTGGCGCTGGATGATCACCTGGTTGTAGGCAATCGTTCCCACGTTGTGCCATGACAGCACCCCCTGCACTATCTCGCCGACCTGCTCGACCTCATAGCGCAGTTGATCCGGCATGGCCACACCGCCGGTGGGCAACTCGGTGAGAGGTGGCCGCTCCATCGGCTTGCCGATTGCATCAGCCCAGAACAACGGGGACTCTTCACGTAGCGTCAGTTCGACCCCATTGTTGAGGCTGAATGACCAGTCAGCGACCCGAAACTCGGGGCCGTTAAAGCCAAGGGCCGGGATATACAGCTTGACGGTAGAGCCGGGGCGATAACGCCAACCTGACAAGTTGGTCTGACAGGTGATAGTGCGGGCGGCGCGGCGCTGGCGCAGCATGATGTTGGCCAGACGCTGGGCGTGGTATTCGCTGGTCACACAGCGCAGGTCGAGATCTTCATACAGCGGCTGCCCGCCGTCCTCTTCGACCCACTCCGGCACAATCACTGCCGGAAAATCACTCTTCTTGAAGGTGGTCGGATCAACAAACGTCCCGGTCACCTGGTTGATCTTCTCACTGCTTGACGGCTCTGGCAGCAACTCGAAGTCACCAATCAGCTGATGCGCCCGGATCTCATCGCTGGCAGGGCCGTAATAGGCCCCAACTATGATGCCATGCTGGCCACCGATATAGGTTGGCTGACCCGCGCAGGCCATGTGCATCGCTTCCAATATCTTGGCCCTGGGCTCGCCTAGGTCAAACTCGAAATTGACGGCGTAGCGGGGCTCGGAGCCGCCGCCTGGGATCGGCACTAACTCATCGCAGATATTGGCAGCAACGATAAACTCGTTGAGGCGGATCTCGTCATCCGGCACATGCAACCAGGAGCGGTAGTAATCGAGGATGATCAGCGCCGCGTTCTGGCTCCACTTCCATTTACCATCACGGGGATCCCAGACCTCTTTGCCAAACTTCTCGACCCGGATATTTGGCAGCCCGCCAGGAAACTTCTCGGCGTTGAACTTGAGGGACAACCGCAACCAGGTGATCCCCTTTCCGATCATGTCCTCGCGCCAGTCGGCACACTTGGCCAACATGAAGGGGTCTGCAGTCTGGCGGTCGGCATGCACCTCATAGGAGGCAAAGCCGGCAAACTCTCCGATGAGATCATCACCCAACCAGATGTCTCCCGTTCGGGAGAGTTTGTGGCCGGCCAGGACAAGGGCAAGATGAGCCCACTCACCATCGCTTTGAGTACCGGGTTCCTCGGCATAAAACGACAACAGTCCAGACGAGACCACCCGGCCATATGTGCACGTTTTATCACTGGCCGCAGCTCTCAATACCTGGCTGCGTTCGCTGGCGCCGCGATAATCTCCCAGCGAGGGCTTCTTGGCCATGATCATCATGGTGGCACTGGCAACCATAGTGCCAATGGCGATGGCTGTGGACACGGTGACAACGGTAGCTGCCGTCGCGCCGGCGGCTACCCCTGCGATGATCGGTGCGGCAGCTGCGGGCATTATTCAACTCTCCAGGCAATTTGTGGGATGGCGTCAGGGATAGGGCGGGCGCCAGCCTCCGTCATGGCCCAGACTTTACCCGCCCACATGATCCCTGCGGTCTGGCCCTGGGGGCCGTCAAACACCAACGCATCACCACGCTGCGCCATGGCAACGGGGATCCGATCAAAGAGGGCATCAAGGGCAGCAGGAATGTCGCCATGGGTCTTGGCCAGCACCCGCTTGGCGCCAATTTCGGTGCGGTAGCGGCCGCGATATTCAGCGGCAGGGTCTTTGTCGCAAGCTGCCAGGCAGACATTAGCTACAAACAGACAGCAATCATTTTCACCCCAACAAAAAGGCCGCTCTGAGGCGGCCTGGATGGTGTTGATGGTGCGGATTTGCCAGTCAGGATGACGCATTGCTAGTCCTTGTAAACGAAGTTAGGGGCGTCTTTTTCTGAGCCCCAATAAATTGTGCGATCGGCCATTTCGCTCTGGTAGACGAAGAATCGGTCACCGGGATGATCCCGCTTATGACTCTCATCGGTACAGCGCCGATTCAGCCCCTTCTGCCACTCTTCAAAAATGTTGGAAATAGTCAGCGCAATGGTGTTCGTTGGGCCGACCTTTACCGGGGTCTGGGCAATGCGCCCCTTGAATTGCAGCGAGGCCTTGAGGGGCACTTCATCGGGGCCAAGCACCACTAAATACAACCACGCCAGGCGCCCGACTAGACGCTCATTCATCACCATGGCCAGCATGGCATCATCGAGCGCAGCCAGACTGACGTTGAGCTTATTGGGTGAGGTAGACAGCTGTTCACGCTGCGGACTTACCGCCCCCATGTTACCTACGCCGTAATAGACCTCCCCCCCGATCACCAGAGGGCCAAGCCCAGAATGCCAACGACTGACGCCGGTAGGGGCGTCGATCTTGAGCGCATAGAGGGCAATAACGTTCGGCTGGTTCAATGCGGCCAGCACGTCTGGATCGTGGCCAACAATCATGGATAAAAGCACTCCTTGAACTTCAAGGTGCCGAGATCGCGGCGTAGGCCGCTCAGGCGGCGAGACTTGCCACCACCATCTAGCCGAAACAGGCCCATCGGGCGCTCAACCACCAACGGTGTACCGCTCGGGTAATCCGCTCGCAGCATAGGTGCGACCTGTATTCTGGCGGCCCCTGTGGAGTCAGACCAGACATTCGCGGTCACCAGCTTGAGCTCATCACCGATCTGGATCCACCCGCCATCGCGCAGCACCAGGGTAGACGGTGTCCATCCCCGGCTGGTGAAACTGGTGCGCATCGTCAATGCCTCAGTGACTACCGGGGCGCCATGGGTCTGCTGCAAGTGGGCGGCAAAGTCCCACAAGCGGACGCGATTGGTCTTGCCGTCCAGCTTGGCGATGAACGACTCCAGGCGGCGGCCCACATCTGCATCCATCTTTCCCATTGTGACCTCCATCAGCCACTTGCTGCCGGGGGTCGTCACCGTCTGCTCTGATCCCGTCCACGGCGATTCAAACGAGCGCCCATTCGTTTCGAGATCCAGGGTGTTTTCTCTGACGCGAAACTCTGCTGGCCAATCGTATATCGTCACATATCCTCCCGTTATATGCCCAAGATGCGGCGGCCTTGGCCACGGTTGCTGACATCCTCGATAAAAAGCTGATATCCCTGCTTAGCTGCCTGGGTGATCAGCTGCGCACGCTCGCTCTCCTGCATGTCAGCGGTGAAGTGCAAGTGCTGCTCGAACACCGCGCCGGCACCCATGGCGCTGCCGCCCACCATCACCTGGTCATACATCTGATCGATACGCTCTGCTGATCGGTTGGTGTAAACCCGCTCCCCCTTGTCGAGTAACCAGGTGCCCTCTCTGGGCACCTCTTCGATGCCGGAGTGCGCCATCCCCGCTATCGCCGTGCCGGCTACCAGGCCGACCGAGACCATGGTTTGGATGCGCATCATCTGGCGGGCCGCCTCTGCCGACATCATGCCGCCGGTCATGGAGGCGAACGCGGCAGCGTTGGCCTCGGCCAGCTGGCCGGCAACGATGATCGAGGGGATAGCCAGCAGCTTCTGGGCTGCCAACAAGGCTTTCATGACGAAGGTTTGATCTTTCCCTGACTGTTGCAGCATGTCGGTCGTCAGGGAAATGGTCTGGGTGGTGAAGTTGATGACATCCCTGGCGGCTTGCTGCTGGTATGCCTTCTGTTTCTCGATGCGTTCGCGCTCTTGTTCGGCCAGCTGATCTTGTTTGCGCTGATCGGCTTCCAGCTCCTTGGCCATCGCCTCCTCGCGCGCGGCCATGTAATTGGCCTGCTCCTGGGTGAAGTAGTCCGCCTCTTTCTGGCGGTACTCTTCACGCAGAGCGTCAAGGCTGTCATATCCTCGGCGGCGCAACTCAGCCTCGCTGATCTGCATGCTGTCGATCTCTGCCAGGCGGTCTTCATGAGCAAGGCGCAGCTTTTCCAATTCGCCGGCATACTGCATATCAAGGGCGCTGATCCGCTTCTCCCCCTGATCCAGCAGCTTTTTGGTGTCAGCGCTGGTATCGCGAGAGCTGACCGGCTCGGGCGGCTGGTACTCCGGCTGTTCACCAATCCCGAACCGCTTCTGGCCATACGCCTCCTGAATGCGGTCGATCTCGGCCTCAATCTCGGCGCGGCGTTGCTGCAGCTCAGGCAGGGCAGAGCGGCCAGCCGTGTCACCCAGGATGGCATCAAGCAGGCCAACCCCGCCGAACTCCTTTTGCGAGGAGGTCTCTTTGATCTGGTCGTCCAGATCCTTGAGTTCCTCGCGCAGGTTACCCAGGCGGCGACTCATGCCGTCTATAGTGCGGGGATTGTCAGCCCAGCTATCAAACAGGGTGCCCCAGTAGCTCACGGCATAGCCGAGCTTTTCGGATAGCCAGTCAATTTGCTCGGAGGCACCCAGCACCCCCTGGGCAAATGAGCTTTGCAGGCG
>JAGOCY010000056.1 GCA_017998495.1 Corallincola sp. | reverse complement strand
GTCACCGATAGCATTACTCTTGTTGTTGAGAGTGTTGCTGTAGGCGTTGAAGTCGTTGGAATAGCCTGCTTCGTGGCCGAGGTAGGTAAAGCTCAGATCTGCCGTAGCGTCGAGGTACAGGTTGCCACCGACGTTGTAGCTAGTGACGCCGTCGTAGAACAGATCATTGTTGATTGGAATCAGGTAGTTGCTTCCGCCTGAGACGGATAAAAGACCGGCATTGGCAGTGAATGCCAAGCTGGCGATGAGGGTCAGAAGGATGGCTTTGAGGCCTTTCATATGGATTCTCCTTGCTGTTCGATGCATCTGAAAACCTTGCGTGGTCAACAACGGCTCGGCCAGCATTGAACGGCCTGCATAATGTGATCCTGATCGCTATTTGCTGGTTGTTCAGATGGTTGCCAAGGGTGGTTGGGCCACTGCCATAAAAGTCGTAAAAATTCGGGACATAGGGCCATTAGCGCTAATGGCGAGAGGCCGTTAAAGTGTCGCCTGAGTCTGTCCCCGTTGGGGCTATCGAAAGCGAGGGTGTTGAGCGTGAAGCAGTGGTGCATGCTGGTGTTGGCGGTGGCGATGTTACAGCTTGGCGGGTGCGCCACCCGCCCTGAACCTGTGCCGGAGCTGTTGTTGGCGGATGAGCGGGGAATGCTGTCACCCATTGTTAGTCAGCAGGTCAGTAATCAGGCCCTGTCCGGTATCAACTCGGCGATCCACATTCGTGGTCATGGTGCCTTGGCTCGCAGTGGCTTTGACTCGGCAGCGGACAGTGGTTTGATCCTGTCAACCTTGCCACTTGACGATAATCAGCGAGCGGAGCTGGCGACGGCCAATAGCCTCGCCCTACAGCAAACGGCCTTTGGTCGCGCCGAGTCGCCTTCGGATCTGATGCTTTACACCATGCTCTCCTGGTTGCCGGTGGATGGTGAACAGGCGGTGTTGGAGGTGGTAACTGCCATGGCCGAGGGGCCTACTTTTGCTGCGCGGGCCGCAGAGCCTGATCAGCGGGCGTTGGTGGAAGGCACATTGTGGTTCGCGGTATCGCGCAAGATGGTGATCCGTGCCGACGTGGAAACTCTGGGCCAGCCCAGTAGCGCCACCTTGGTGCCGCTGATTGTCGAGCTCTCGACCAAGGCGATTAGCCTGCTGCCTAAATGATGACTAATGCCAGCGAAAGAGGCGCCAACAATCACAGAGCGGGCATCGCTGGCGATCTGGGGGCTGCTTTGCGGCTATGCTTGCTGTCCACATGAGCGGGAAGGAACCACCATGAGCAAACCATTGCTGGTGATCGGTAACTGCAACTATTCAAGTTGGTCACTGCGCGCCTACATGGCCTTGTGCCATGCCGGCATCCACTTTGATCTCAAGCGCTTGGCGCTGGATACACCAGAGTTCAAGCAGGAGATGGCGCATCTCGGTGGCAGTGGCAAGGTGCCGATGCTGATCACCCGTGAAGGAGTGATCTGGGAGTCGTTGGCGATCTGCGAGTATGCGGCAGAGCAGAACCCGGGCTTATGGCCCAGAGAACCCTTCATGCGCGCCGAGGCGCGGGCGGTTGCGTGCGAAATGCATGCGGGCTTTGGGGCGCTGCGCTGCGCTTTGCCGATGAACATCCGTGCTCGGCGGCGGGTGGAGATGACAGCGCCGTTGGCAGCTGATCTGGTGAGACTGTTCAGCCTGTGGGAACACTGCCGTCAGCGCGCCATGTCACTCGGTCCCTGGCTTTACGGCCGCTTTAGCGTGGCCGACGCGATGTATGCGCCGGTGGCATCGCGGTTGGCGACTTATGGCATTGAATGTCCGCCGTTGGTGGCTGCTTATCGCGATACCCTGCTGGCCGATGACCATTTTGGCCAATGGCGGCAGATGGCACTGGCAGAGAGCGAGATCGTGGTGGCTGATGAGGCGGGCGAAGAGGTTGCTGATTGAGCGCAGACAGAGCAGGGGCGGCGCTCACTGCCGCCCCTGCTCTGGTTTCAGGCTTTAAAGCTGTTGTGGCAGGCCTTGCATGATTTGCCAACGGCGCCCACCGCAGCTTCCAGCTGTTTCTGGTCGGTGCCTGCGGCTTCCAGGTCAGCTACGGCTTTCAGGAACTGCTGCTGGGCTGCGGCAAAATCATCCGCTTTGCTCCAAACCTCTGGCAGGGCGTCGCTCTTACCCTTGTCACTGCCGGCAACGGCAAAGGCTTCCCACGGCATCTTGGCCAGTGCACCGACGTTAGCGACACGCTGGCTGACAATAGCGGCATCAAATGGCTTCTTACCATTCACCCGCGCCGCCAGATCGCCAAAGTTGGCGGCCAGCAGGCTAAAAGCGGCTTTGCGGTAGGCGATCGCCTCTTCGCCGTTATCCAGTGACATCTTGTGAGCCACAGCAGTGGATGCAAACAGGGCCACGGCGGTGGCCAGGATCAGTTTCTTCATGGATTCTCCTTAACGTCGACAACGGGCGCCGCAGCGCCCTCATGGATACGCGCCTTGATCAGCGCCAGTCGTAAACTGTCGCAGTCTAGCCCGAACTCGGCGGCGGGCAGATAGAGATCAAACCCCAGATGCTGACGCAGGCGCGCCATGCGCCCGGCAAACATGGCAATCACACCGTCATAACCCTGGCCGCTGGCCAGTTGCACCTGATCCGCCTCCCAGTCGAGACGGGCATCTTCTGCGCCTTGCTGTTCGGCATAACGTAGCAGATCGCGTTGCTCGATCAGCCAGCGCGAGGCCAGGCGCAACGACAGGCTGTCGAGCAACAGCTCGGGTTGGCGCAGCTGAATGCCGACATAAGGCAGCGACTGATAGCCGTGATCGATACCGAGGCGCACGTTATCGATGCGGCCAATAGCCGACCAGGGTAGCTCGAAGCGCCCCCAGCGGTGCTCCAAGCGAAGCCCGAGGGGCGTTAGTTCCAGCTGCGCGGGACGAGGCAACAACAGCCGTGTTAGCCACAGTCCTGGCGCGGTAACCAGCAGCAAGGCGATCAGGGTATGGGCGGTGGGCAGCAGCAGCCACAGCAGCAAGGCTGCGGCCAGCGACAGGCCAGCAGCGCGGCCGAGCAGGGCACGCGGCCCGGCCAGCGACTCGCCGATGCGCACCGTCATCTGTTCAGCTCTTGCCTGAGATAAAGACCACCACTGAATGGCCTTTCACCACATAGTGTGGCTGGTGCCACTCTTTGGCATCCTGGCGGGAGCAGATATCTTCGGGCGCCGCCAGACTGGTATCCACGACCCGTCGCCAGCAGCCGCTGGTTGCTGGCGGCAGCTCAAAGGTCAGGTCATCACCCCAAGCATTGAGAATGGCGTAAAACAGCTCGCCGGTGCGTGGTGCACGAATGGTGTAGGCGATGCTGTGGGCGGATTCTGACCAGTCTGCCTGGTTAGGTTTAACCCCATGCCACTGGATCTTGGTGCGATCAAGAACCTCGGCCAAGGTGTGGTGGCGTTGCTGATCGAGGGAGGGATCGCGCAGTCGTCCCCGGATCATGTGCTGGGTGAAACGCAGAAGCTCGGCATTTTTGTCGACCAGCGACCAGTCGAACCAGCTGATCTCGTTGTCCTGGCAATAGGCGTTATTGTTGCCCATCTGGGTACGGGCCACCTCATCACCCATGGTCAACATCGGCGTGCCCAGGGCCGCCATCAGCACGGTTATAAAGTTCTTCATCTGCCGCTGGCGCAGGGCCAGCACCTGCGGATCGCTGGTCTCGCCTTCAACACCACAGTTCCAGCTGCGGTTGTAGTTCTCGCCGTCGCGGTTGCCCTCGTTGTTGGCCTCATTGTGCTTGTCGTTGTAGGCGACCAGATCATGCAGGGTGAAACCATCGTGGGCGGTGACGAAATTGATGGAGCGGTGGGGGGTGTGCTTCTGGTGATAGTAGAGATCCGGGCTGCCGATCAGGCGGTCGGCCATGCGGCTGACATAGCCGCGGTCGCCGCGCAGGAATGAGCGCACTTCGTCGCGGAATTTGCCGTTCCACTCCTGCCAGCGGCCACCGACGAAGTTGCCCACCTGATAGAGGCCGGCCGCATCCCAGGCCTCGGCGATCAGTTTGGTACCGGCCAGTACCGGTTCGGTATCGATCGACCAGAGCACCGGCGGGTCCTTGAGCACTTCACCTTCGGAGCCTCGCGACAGGATCGACGCCAGATCGAAGCGGAAGCCGTCGATGTGCATCGTTTGCACCCAGAATTTGAGGCTGTCGCTGATCAGCCGGCGGGTAATGGAGTTCTGAGCGTTGATGGTGTTGCCGCAGCCGCTGAAATTGGCGTAACTGCGTTTATCCGGATTGAGAATGTAATAAGCGTTGTTCTGTAGACCCTTGAAGCTGAGCATGGGGCCATCCGCTCCCCCCTCAGCGGTATGGTTAAACACCACATCGAGATAGATTTCGATGCCAGCCTTGTGCAGCGCTTTGACCATGTCGCGGAATTCACGAAAGGCGCCGAGCGGGCTTTTGTCTGAGCTGTAATCGACATGAGGAGCAAAGAAGTTGATCGGCGAGTAGCCCCAATAATTGGACATGCCGGGCGGGCAGTCCTGGGGATCAAACTGCTGCACTGGCAACAGCTCGACGGCGGTGATCCCCAGCTGCTTGAGGTAGGGGATCTTTTCGATCACGCCGCGATAGGTGCCGCGGATACTGGCGCTTAGGCCTGAGTTGGGGTGGGCGGTAAAGCCCTTGACATGCATCTCATAGATGACGCTCTCGGCCAGCGGCCGATTGAGCGGCGCTGTTCCTTCCCAGTCGTAGCCGCGCAGATCCACCACCACCCCTTTAAGGCAGTGAGCGACATTGTCGCCACGCCGCGCCGCTGCCGCCCGCTCGTAATTGGGGCCCATAGCCACGGCCATGGCATAAGGATCAAGCAGCACCTTTTCCGGGTCGAAGACCATGCCGCGGGCCGGATCGTAGGGGCCATAGACGCGGTAGGCGTAGAGCTGACCCTCGCCAATATTGGGGACATGGGCGTGCCAGTAGTCGCCGGTACGATTGCGTACCGGATCGAGGCGGATGGTGCAACTGGGGCGTTTGTCACTGACATCATCGAATAGCAGCAGATCAACGCCAGTGGCCGAACGGCTGTAGAGACTGAAATTAACGCCATCCGGCAGCAGGGTGGCGCCAAGGGGAAAGCTGCGACCAAATTCAGAAATACAGGTCATAAGGTCTCTGTCGTAGCGGTGCTGTTGCCGCTGCCAGTTGTGCCGTATGGCGCTGAGTGTAACTCAAAAGGTGTAGCACGAAATGACAGGGCCGGCCGCAGCCTCCGATTTGCGATCAGCTCAACAGCCGGCGCAGCCAGTGGTCGGCTTGCTGACGCGACAGTAAACAGGAAACGGCCGGCCGAATCTGCCAGAGCAGTTGGCGTGGGTTGGTGGCCATCCGGTCGCGATAGGGGCCACCGGCGGCGAACCAGGTGGCCTGCCAGTAGCCGGGCTGCTTGCTGCTGGGGGTGACTAACACCAGCTGGCCACGGCCGGCGCGAAAAGCCAGGCCACCCTCGCGACGTAACAACGCCAGCAGTCGTAGCAGCCAGTCGCTACGCTGATGATCGACGTTCAACCCCTGTTGCCCCAACATGACATATCTCCTCAGGCGACACCTGAGTGATACGCAGCATCAAACGTGCCGGGTCAGGGCATTGACGCCAGACGTTGCTGCAGCTGTTGGCGTTCGTTGGGGCGGATTCGATCGCCAGCACGCTGCAGTGCCTCTTGCGCATCCTGTTTTCGGCCCTGTTGGGCGTAGGCAAAGACCAGCGCCTTCCAGGCTTCAGGGTTGCTGCTGTCGGCGGCCAGCGCCCGCTGCAGGTAGCGCACCGCCCGTCGCCCGTCCTGGCGACTGAGCAGCAGCGCGCCAGTGGCAAAGTTGGGGCCAAACTGGCTGGGGAACGCTTGGGCCAGCAGGCGGGCGGAGCGCAAGGCATTGAGGCTATCGCCGCTGTTGCGGTAATGGCCGAGCAGGCTCTGCTGGCTCTTGATCCAGTCCAGTTTGCCTAGCTGGTAATCGGCAGCGATCTGCTCGACCACGTTGGTGGGGGTGGGAAAGGGAATGTCGCGCTTGACCTTGGCAAAGGGGTAATCGGCTTTGAGCACCCGAATCTTGTAACTGGCGATAAAATCATCGACGGCGGTCAGTGGCTTCTCTTGCCAAGCCTGATCGCGGCTGATCTGCAGCGGCCAGCCACCCAGCTGTGGATGCTGCTGCAATGCCTGATAGAACGCATCTGCCAGCAAGAAATAGCCCCAGCCATTGGGGTGCAGATGTTCCAGCATCACACTGTTGTCAATGATCTGATGAGGGCAGGCGTTGCGCAGCGCCGCCTCGCCATCGACCAGGGTGGCACCATGGCGGGTGGCCAAATCGCGGATCTTCTGGTTCAACTCACCTGAGGCACGAAAGCGCAGCTGATCCCGGTCGCGAGCAGCCTGAAAGGCGCTGCGCGCGGCGTTATAACTAGCTGCCTGCCACTCCAGTTGTCCCAAGGCATACCAGATGTTGGCGGCATCATCGAGTTGGAGCAGACGCTGCAGAGCACTGCGCCCCTGCTCCCAGTCACTGGCTTCAAGCGCGCTGCGATAATCGGCCCACAGCGGTTGCCACTGCTCATCGGCGATCTGCGGGTCGCCGGCAAAGGGAGGCTGATCGCGCTCATTACTGGCCAGGGTGCTGATCAGCACCGGAATACCGGCCTTGGCGTAGTGGCCGAGCAGCAGATCCATGTTGCCGTCAAACTGCTCGAGGCCCTGCTGGTAGATGTCAGACCCAAAAGGGATCTTCTGCTGGGCGGCGGCGCGGGCCATCAGGGTGCCACGGGCCCCATCCTGCGGGGCGACTGTGACTGGGGCGAGCAGGCGCTGCCAGGCTTGATAGAGGCGTAGATGGCGCAACTTGAGCATCAGCAGCTTGGCGCCACGGCTGTTGTCGCCCGCCAGCGCTGAGCCGACCCCCATCACCCCGACAAACTCGTTGTGGCCGGCATAAATGAGCACGGCATCCGGCTCAATGGCGGCGATCTCGTCGGCAAAGTCGAGCAGGGTGTAGCTGTTGACCGCACTCATGGCGGTGGTGATGACCTCAATCGGCCGCTCATCGAGATCGTTCTCCAGCCGGTCTTGCAGCATGCCGGCCAGACCGGCCCAGCGACCGTAGGGATAACCGGCAGCGCTGCTGCCCCCCTGCACCACAATGCGCAGGCTGCCGGGCTCCTTATGCTGACGGAAATAGATGGTGTCGATGCTGACTTTGGGTGCGCTGGCTGCCGGAAAATAGCGCTCGATCACCGCCAGATTGGCCTGCAGATAGCCAGGCATGCCTTTGGCTTCGACAAACAACGGCTGGCTGGCACCAAAACCCACCAGCCGCAGTAACAGTTCCAGCAGCCCGAGAATGAGCAGCGGCGAGAGCAGGGTGATGGTCCATAACAGCAGGGTACGGGAGGTTGAACGAGCCATGGCAGCAACAGGCGTTGAGGAGAATGCGCCACCCTACTCAAGG
>JAGOCY010000055.1 GCA_017998495.1 Corallincola sp. | reverse complement strand
CGCCAGCACCGAGCGCAGGGTCTGATCGATGTAATCCGCCCGATTGTCAAGCGGGATCACCACCGACACCCGGCTCAGCGGCTGATGGCTGCTACGGCTGTGACTCATGTCGATGACACCTTGCGACCACGACTGCGGCACTGATGATAAAAGGCCAGATAACGCTGCGCCATGGCCGCGCTGCTGTAGTGGCGGACAAAACGCTGCTGCGCCTGCTGACCCAACGCCAAGGCCTCTGCCGGTGACTGCAGCAACCGGCGAATCGCCGCAGCCAGCGCCTGCTCGTCACCCACGGCGATCAGCACGCCAGCAGCGCCCTCGCCCTGTTGCGGGCCCAGCAGCTCTGGCATGGCCCCCACCGCGGTGGCTACCACTGGTGTGCCGCGCCGCATCGCTTCAAGCACGGTCATCGGCATCCCCTCAGTCCATGAGGGCTGGGCCAGCAGTTGAGCGGCAGCCAGCAAACTATCAGCCGCAGCGACATAACCGGCAAAGTGAACCCGGGCACTGATGCCGAGTTCGGCAGCTAGGGCCGCCAGGGATTGGTGCAAGCCGCCCTCCCCGGCGATCACCAGCAACGCCTGCGGCAACTCGGGGCAGAGACGGGCAAAAGCGCGCAGCAGCAGATCCAGCCCTTTTTCGGGGCTCAATCGTCCGAGCGACAACACCACCTGCTTGCCCGCGATGGCTGCCGCCAGTGACGCCGGCAACGGCTGCAGCTCCGGCAACGCCGCATCAATGCCATTGGCGATCTGCTGGTAACACTGGCCATCAACATGGATCTGCGCATCGGCGGCAACTTTGGCGGCCACAAAGGCCGCGCCATCGAGGCGGCGCAAGGCCCAACGATCCAGCAGGGCGTAAATGCCCATCTTGCGGCTCAGCCGCAGTTCGGTGAAGCCATGAACCGTGGCCACCACCGTGCAGCGGCGGGGTAACAGCGCCAGAGGCACATTGAACTTGTAGCCATGGCTGTGCAGCACCGTCTGCTCGTCGCTCGCCGCCAGCAGCTGACGCAAACGACGGACAAAGTGGCCTCGCCAGATCTGCAGCGGCAATTGGCGGGCTTCGGCCTCGCGCTCGATGGCCTTAGGCCCACAGCCAGCACTGCCATGACTGATCAACAGGGCATCAACGCCGGCCGCGCGCTGGGCGGCCAGTAGCTGCAGCAGCACCCGCTCGGCGCCGTAGTAGCCGCTACTGTCAATCAGGTGAATGACCCGCATCAACCTTCCCGTGGCTTCCACAAAGCGATCTTCTTGCCCTGCACAAACAGCCAGGTGGCCTCGGCACAGGCCCAGTTGATCAGGGTGAAGTAATAAGGCACGGTCAAGATCGCCGAGGCCGCCGCACTGCCACGGCGCCAACCCAGATAGGCCGCCACGTAGAACAGGATCTGGGCTGCCATGGTCAGCTTGTAGAACGGCAGGGCAAGCAGGCTGATGTTAACCAGCAGCACCCCAAGCAGGGGCACAAAGGCCAGGTAACGCAGCAGCTTGTGTGACAGCAGTTGCCAAGCGAACAGGCCATGGCGTAGCGGGTTGAACAGCTCGCGCATATCCCACATCGCCCACAGTGCGCGCAGCGCCACCCGCACCCGCATCCGGTATTCACGCCCGGCATCCGCCAGTGCATGCTCCTGCAAGACCGCCTGCGGCTCATAAACCACCCGGTAGCCCTGGGCCACCACCTGCAATGGCTGGACAAAATCAGGCAGCTGGTCGGCACGCATCGGCCGGTAAATGGCCCGACGCATGGCGTCGATGCCGCCGTCGACGCCGACGATTGAACCGAAGGCACTCTCCCAGCTGCGCAGCTGATTCTCAAAGCGCATGTAGCCACTGCAGCCATCGCCGATCAACGAGCCGTCGGGGTTGGTGTAGAGCATCTGGCCGGTGACATAACCGACCGCCGGATCGGCAAAGTTGCGCACCAGCTGGCGCAGCGCATCGGCGGCGTACAGCGAGTTGGCATCGGCAAACACCAGGATCTCGCCAGTGGCGCTGGGCACCGCCAGATTGAGAGCCGCCGTCTTGCCCTGGCGTGGACTCTGGCGGATCAGGCGCAGGGGAAACGGGGATTCCGCCGCCAGCCGCTCAACAATCTGGTCCGTGCCATCATCCGACTCATCGGAGATCACAATCATCTCCAGCCGCTCATGGGGATAATCGAGCGCAAACTTGTTACGGATGGTCTGCTCAATATCGCGGGCCTCGTTGAACGCCGCCGTGAGGATGGTGACGGCCGGCAGCTGCTCGCCCACAGCGACAGCTTTAGGCCGACGCCGGGCCAGCTGGCGAGCCAGCAGCGGATAGCCGATATAGATGTAAAGCACCAGCAGGGCAAAGAACCAGAACAGCAGGATCATGGCTGATCACCATCAAGATAGGTGGACAGGGTCAAACGGGGGTCGGTGGCGGCCATCTGCTCCAGCTGCACCGTCACCGCACTGCAGTCCTGCAGCGGACAATGGGCAATCAGGGTCAAACGGGTACCGACGGGCGCACCGCTGAGTCGCGCCGGGATCTCGGCCAGTTTGGCCAGATAGGGGTTGGTGGTCACCATATCGCCCACCGCCAGAAAGTAGCGCACCAGGTAGCGTTCTCCGCCGTAGCGGGCACGCAGCTGCAGTTCACGCCCTTGATAACCAGCGCCATCGCGAATCAACCGCTGGCTGACAATCACCCAATCATCACGCAGCAGCAAGGTGCTGTAAGGGAAGAGATCGCGCGCCTCGCCGAAACCGGTATGGGTCAGATGCAGCCATACGCCGGGCTCTGCGCTCAACCGCCAGCTCTGCTCCAGCCGGGCCTCGTTGCGATGGCGGAATAGCGGCTGGCTCAGCGGCCAGTCCACACCGGCAGCCGCCACCTGGGGCAGGGGTGGTGGTGTGACCACTGGGCCGCTGGTTAACAGGCTGGCACTGGCATGCGGCAGCACCAGCAGCAATGCCCAGCCAGCGGCACCCAGCCAGCTAGGCTGCAGCCGCGACGGCGGCGGGTTGGCCACCACTGGTGCCGGCTGGTCGCTACGGGCGCGGATCAGCCACACCAGAAAGGCGAAGATGATGGCAAACAGGACAAAACCGAACAGCTCGTGATCGTGCATCAGGCTGCTTCTCATCTCGGTGGCGTAACCGATCAGCACCAGCAGATAGATGCGCAGCCAGTTGGTGATCAGCCCCAGCACCAGCGCCAGCACAATGATCAGCGCCCGCCAGCTGGTGCGGCTGAAATAGAGACGGCCCGCCAGCGTCCCGAAGGCGAGCCCAACCACCAGATAGCGCTCGCCGGAGCAGCCATCAGCAACGGTAATGACGCCGCTGGGGATCTCGATCTGGTTGCCCTGCATCATCACCGGAATATCGGTGCGCGCCACCAGAAACGAGACGACATGCACCGCTGCATCGACCAGTAGCGGCACCAAGTGATCCCAGATGGGGATGGCGAAATAGAGGAACAGGATGGGAAAGGCAAAGGCGCGCACCACCGTGGTCGACCAGATGGCGCCAAGGCCAAACAGCCACAGCAACGGCAGGCATAACTGTTCAAACAGGATGATGTCGGCCAGATGGCCCACCCACCACAGCAATGCCAGCGGCAGCATCGCCAGCAGCCAGGGCCAGCGCCGGCCGCTGGGGCGATCGGGCCACGGCTGCTGGGCTATCAACACCAGCACCGCCAGTAACAACAGAAAGCCGTGGCTATAGGCTTCGTCCATGCGGATCCAGCGGGCATAGAGGCTGAGGGTGGTTGGCCAGAGCACGGCACACACCATCACGCCCACCAGCACCACGGCCAGGGTAGCACGCCACTGCTGCCACCAACCGCCGCTCTGCGGCTCCTGCTGCATCACCATCCATGCCCCCTGCTCGTCACCCTGTTGCCCCCGCGCCCATGGTCGCGGTGCGCATCATACCAACCGCTTCATGCCAACACGATGACCGTCAGCGACAGCCGCAACCGGTCAATCCCTGGGCAACCTCAGGCCAGGAGTTGACCTGAGGCCAAGGCCCGGCCGCAGCTAGGCGATCCAGTCGCTGCCACTGATAAGCAGCCAGCAGCTGGCGCAGACGCGGCTCGGTTCGGTCAAGGTTGAGGTAGTGACGGAAGCGCGAGCGCAGCGGCGCCCCTTCGACTCGCGGCTGCTGCGGGTCCACCTCCCATGGGTGGAAATAGAAGATACTCGGCACCCCCTGGCTGCGGGCACTGCGCCACAGCTGGTGAAACAGGGCAAAGGGCAGCAGGCGGAAAAAGCCGCCGCCGGCCGCCGGCCAGTTACGACCGAAGTGACGCGCTGTAGTCGCCGGGATCTCGACCAAGCCATTGGCCAGCTGGAATGGGGTTCGCGGTGCCAGTGGCGCGCCATACAGGTCGTGACGGATGGGAAAAACACTGGAGCTGTAGCTGTGACCAGCGGCCAGGATCTCGTCATGGGCCCAGTCGTTGTCTGGGGTAATGGAGAAACAAGGGGCCCGATAGCCTTTGACCTCCACCCCCGATACCTGCTCCAACACGGCTTTGGCCTTGCGGATATCCTCGACAAAACTGGCCCGGGTCAGCTGCTCGAGCTTGTCGTGGCCATAACCATGGCTACCCAGCTCATGGCCTTCGGCCACCAGTCTGCGGATCACCGCCGGGTGGCGTTCAGCGATCCAGCCCAGCACAAAAAAGGTGGCCTTGATACCAGCCTCATCAAAGCATGCCAGTACCCGTTCCATGCACCAGTCGAGGCGTGACGGCAGTTGGTCCCACTGCGCCTTGTCGAGGGTGCCGGCAAAGGCCGCCACCTGAAAGTACTCTTCGACATCAACCGTCATGTATCCGGGTGGGGTTATGCTCATCGGCTCTGTTCCAGCAGTGCTTCTATCTCTGACTTGCGACCAAAATCTGCTACGCCTTGCAGCTCAGTCAGGATCTGGCGGGCGCGCGCTTTGTCGCCAGTGGCGACCAGTGCCTGGGCCAGATGGAGACGGATCGTGGGATCTTTGGGGGCTGCGGCAGCAGCCTGATCAAGCAGGGGTAATGCCCGCGCGCCATCACCCTTTTTAAGGTAAAGAGCCCCGAGAGTGTCCTGCACCATGGCATTGCCCTGCAGCAGGCTGTTGGCTCGCTCCGCCATAGTGATCGCTTCCTGCAGTTCACCGCGCTCACCCAGCAGCCAGGCCAGGTTATTGAGCGCCAGCACATTATCAGGCTGCACCCGCAGCACATCGCGATAACTGGCGATCGCCTTTTCCGGTTCCGCCTGCAGATAGAGATCTGCCAGCACGTTACGCGCTGCAGCATTGTTGGGGGCGGTCACCAGATGCTGCTCCAGATAGTCACGGGCTTCATCGCTACGACCGGCAGCCAGCAGCGCTTGGCCAAGCAGCGCCGCCCGGGCCGGGGTCAATTGCTGCTCTGCCGCCTTGCGGGCCAGCTCAACGGCCTGCGCAGGCTTGCCTTGAGCGAACGCCAGTCGGGCCCGTAACTCGTCGGCCTGGGGGTTGTCGACCTGCTCGCGGTCGAGGATCGCGATCTGCTCTGCCGCCGCCGCCAGATCACCGCGCTGCAACTCAATGCCCGCCATCATCATCAACAGGGCACTGCCCTTGGGATACTCGTTGAGGCCGCTACGAGCTTCAGCGGCCGCTTTATCGAGCTGACGCTGGCTCAGATAAAACTCGGCCAACGCCAGATAGCTGCGCGCATCCTTGGGTTGGGCTTCACGCCAGCCACGCAGCAGCTTTTCAGCCTCGGCCGCCTTGTCGCTGGCCAGCAAGGCGCGAGCGCGCAGCAACTGGCCGTCAGCATACTGGGCACTGTCGGGCTTGAGCGGCGCCAGCAAGGCATCAACGTCGGCCGCTTGACCCTGATAGAGACGGTAGCGGGCCAGTGCCAAGCGGGCGTTGCCATCATCTGGCTTGGCGGCCACCCGTTGCGCCAGGTATTCGCCCACCTTGGCGGTGTCACCCAGGGCCTGTTCAGCGCCAAACCACAGCTCAACCACCGGCAACGCCAGCTCACCCTGATCGAGCACGGCACGCATGTGCTCACGCCCCTTGACGATATCCTTGGCCTGCAGCGCCATCTGCATCAACTGGGTGTGGCTATTGCGATTGTGCGGATCGATGGTCAGTGCCTGAGCCAGCAGGGTCCGAGCGCGCTCGTCGTTACCTTCGGCACGGGCCACCAGCGAGGACAGATTGATCGCATCGACATTCTGCGGCTCGGCACTCAGCCACTCGTCAGCCAGGGTTCTGGCTTCGGCATTCTTGCCCCGCTGCAACAGGTTGAGCCCGAGCAGCACCTTGGTTTCCTTGTTATCGGGATCACTGGCCAGCACCTGCTGCAGGTCGGTCAGCCCCGATTCGTCATCCAGCGCAAGCTTGGCCATCCCCAGCCGGGCCCGGGTAACGGCATCGCCACCGCCCTGGGCTGCGGCCCGCTCCAGCAGTGCCCGGGCATCCTCGGCCCGCCCTTCGCGGATCAGGGCGCCACCAATGTTGGAGAACAGCTCGGCATCCTCAACGCTGGAGCCCTGATACTCCTTAAGCGTTTGTGCCGCCTGATCGTGATAGCCCAGTTTGAATTCGGTTAATGCCAACACCTTGCGCGCCATGTGTTCAGGCGGCATCTGGGCCGCACTGCCACGCAGGTACTCGTAGGCCAGGGTCGGATTGTCCTTGAGATAGTGGCAATAGCCGGTGAGCAAGCGGCTGTTGACGTGTTGCGGCAGCTGCTGCAGCACCGCCCCGGTGCGCTCCAGTGTCTTGTCACAATCTTTGTCGTGGAAGGCGATCACCGCTTCGTAGTAAAGCGGCACCGGGTGTTTGGGGATCTGCTTGCGCAGGCTGGCCAGCTCGGTCCGCGCCTCGTCATAACGTTCTCCCTGCAACAACGCCTCGGCATAGAGCAGGCGATAGCCAAGCACCTGTGGCGCCTGTTTGATCAACGTGGCGAAAGACTCGATGGCACCGCTGACATCACGCCGCGCCAGCTGCAGACGGGCCTTGAGCAACCAGGCTTCTTCCAGCGCCGGGGCATCAGCGAGCAGCCGCTCGAGCGCAACCAACGCCTCCTCGGCCTGATCATTAAACACCTTGACGTAAGCATCACCCAGCCGCGCCAGCGGCGCCTGCGGGTCCAGCTCGTTGGCTAACTCAAACTCGGCACGGGCTTCCGCCTCGCGATCCAGGCTGACAAAGGCCTGACCGCGGGCGATATGCAGGATAATCCGGGTGGCCGGCGACAGATTGTCCAGCCGCGCAGTCTCCTTGATGATCGCCTCATGCTGTTGCTGCAGGTTGAGCGCCCGAACCAGCGACGGCAATACCTGCTCGCTGCTGGCCCCCAGTTCTGCCGCGCGCCGCAGCTCTTTCTCGGCACCCGCAGCATCACCCACCGCCAGATAGCTCGCGGCCAGCGCCAAGCGGCTGTCAACGTTGCGCGGATTCTGCTGCAACGCATTCTTGTACTCGATAATGGCAGCCGCGTGCTTGTTCTCAGCCACGTAGGTCGCTGCCGAACCGAGGTACTCG
>JAGOCY010000054.1 GCA_017998495.1 Corallincola sp. | reverse complement strand
ATTACCCAGGCCGGCACCACTCCAGCCACCGCGGCCAAAGGCCATCAGCGACTGGGTCAGCTGGTAACCGCTGCCGAAGGGGTCTTCCCAGGGGTTGAGGAAGCTGGTCAGACGGCGCATGCGATAAGGTTCAAACACCACCAGCAGGGCCATGGCGCCGAGGCCGCTGAGGATCAGGGCGATAAACTGCCAGAGCTTGGCCCCGGCCAGAAACAACATGCCGACGGTGGTCACGAACATCACCACCACGGTGCCAAAATCGGGCTCCAGCAGCAGCAGGAAGGCCATCAGCATGAACACCACCAACGGCTTGATAAAGCCCTTGAAGTTCTGCCGCACCTCTTCGTGGCGACGCACCAGATAGCCGGCCAGAAAGCAGAAGAAAAACAGCTTGGCGATCTCGGCGACCTGAATAGTCACCGGGCCAAAGCTGATCCAGCGCTTGGCGCCGTTGACCTCGCGCCCCACCACCAGCACCGCCAGCAGCAGCACCATGGCCACGGTCAGCAACAGCCAGTTGGCCTGCAACCAGCGCTCCACCGGAATGCGCACCACCACCAGCAGCGCCATGATCGCCAGCGCCACATAGGCGGCATGGCGGATGGCGAAGTGGAAGGCATTGCCATGCATGCGCTCGGACACGGCCACACTGGCCGAGGTCACCATCACCAGACCAGCGCAGAGCAGGCTGAGCATGGTCCACAGCAGCAGGCGGTCGTAAATGACCGGCTCCCGTGGTCCCAGCACCAGCTCACGCAGTCTGTCGCTCCACTCAGCCACCATGGGCCAACCCCCGCGCTGCCAGAGCGAAGCGCTGGCCGCGCTCCTCGTAGTTGCGGAACATGTCAAGGCTGGCACAGGCCGGCGACAGCAGCACCAGATCGCCGGGCTGGGCGCGCTCGGCCGCCGCTGCCACCGCCGCTTCGATGCTGGCCACACGCACACTGGGGGCCTGACGCAGGGCGGCGAGCTGCTCGGCATCGCGGCCGAGGACAATCAGCTCGGCCAGCTGGTTAAGGTGGGGGGCGAGCGGGCTGAAATCCTGCCCTTTGCCATCGCCACCGGCGATCAGCAGCAGCCGGCCAGCGCCGGCGAGGCCAGCCAAGGCGGCTAGCGTGGCGCCCACATTGGTGGCCTTGGAGTCGTTGAGATAACGCACGCCATTGACCATCGCCACCTGCTGGCAGCGATGGTCGAGGCCATGAAAACTGCGCAGGGCGCTAATGATGGCGGCGCGCGGCAGCGCCACCGCCTCGGCCAGTGCCACCGCAGCCAACGCATTGGCGACGTTGTGATCGCCGAGAATGCCCAGTTCGCTGACGGCCAGCAGCGGCTCGTCACCGCTAAACAGCCAGCGCTCACCCTGATGCAGGCCGACACCGTAGTGGCCGTTAGCCCGATCCAGACCAAAGGTCAGCACCGGTACGCCTAGCTGCTGCGGCAGGGTGGCCGCATCGTCGCGATTGCAGATCGCCAGCCCGGCGTGAGCGAAGATGCGCTGCTTGGCCGCACCATAAGCCGCCATTGAGCCGTAACGGTCGAGATGATCTTCCGACAGGTTGAGATAAGCGGCGGCAGCCAGCTTGAGGCTGTGGGTGGTCTCCAGCTGAAAGCTCGACAGCTCCAGCACATAGAGGCGGTTGGCCGGGTTGAGCAGGGCCAGCGCCGGGGTGCCCAAATTGCCGCCAACGCCACAGGGCCAGCCGGCTGCCTTGGCCATCTCACCCACAAGGGTGGTCACTGTCGATTTGCCGTTGGAGCCGGTAATGGCCACCACTGGCGCCTGCACCGCGCGGGCAAACAGCTCGACATCACCGATGATCTCGACCCCGGCGGCGGCCGCCGCCTGCAGTGCCGGTTCGGCCAGTGCCAGCCCGGGGCCAACAATCAGCTGAGCGCAGCTGGCCAGCAGCGCGCCATCGAGCGGGCCGAACTGGTGCGGGCAATGGTGCAGATCGCTGGCGGCCGGCCAGTTGCCAGGCGCCGGGCGACTGTCCACCAGCAGCGGGGTGATCCCCTGCCCCAGCAGATAACGGGCGGTGGCCAGCCCGGACACGCCGAGGCCGACCACTGCAATCCGCTTGTCTGCCGGCTGCTGCATCATCAGCGTACCTTGAGGGTGGCTAGGCCAATCAGCACCAGCACCAGCGAGATGATCCAGAAACGGACGATCACCCGTGGCTCGGGCCAGCCTTTGAGTTCGTAGTGGTGATGAATGGGGGCCATGCGGAAGATGCGCTGGCCGCGCAGCTTGTAGGAGCCGACCTGCAGGATCACTGACATCGTCTCCATCACGAACACCCCGCCCATGATGAACAGCACCAGTTCATGGCGGGTCAACACGGCGATGGTGCCGAGGGCGCCACCCAGTGCCAGAGCGCCGACATCGCCCATAAACACCATGGCCGGATAGGTGTTGAACCAGAGAAAACCGAGACCAGCACCAACCAGTGCCGCGCAGACAATCACCAGCTCGCTGGCCTGGGGCACATATGGAATGTGCAGGTACGACGCGTACTTGATGTTACCGGTGACATAGGCGATGAAGGCAAAAGCCGCCGCCACCATCACCACCGGCATGATCGCCAACCCGTCGAGACCATCGGTAAAGTTGACCGCGTTGCTGGTGCCCACGATCACAAAGTAACTGAACAGCAGATACCACAGCCCCATCTGCGGCATCACCTCCTTGATGAAGGGCACCATCAACTGGGTCTCGCTCGGACTCTGGGTGGTGGCGTAGAGAAACAGCGAGGTGCCGAGCGCAGCCACCGACAACCAGAAGTATTTCCAGCGGGCGATCAGCCCCTTGGGGTCTTTGCGCACGATCTTGCGGTAGTCGTCGATAAAGCCCACTGCACCAAAAGAGGCGAGGACGAAGATCATCACCCACACGTAGCGATTTTCGAGGTTGCACCACAGCAACATGCTGCTGATCACCGCCACCAGAATCATCACTCCGCCCATGGTCGGGGTGCCGGCCTTGCTGAGGTGGCTCTTGGGGCCATCGTCGCGCACCGTCTGCCCCCACTGCAGCCCCTTGAGCCAGCGGATAGTGCGGTTGCCGAGCAGCAGCACGATCAGCATGGCCGTCAGCACACCGACAATGGCGCGGAAGGTCAGGTAGGAAAAGACGTTAAAGCCGGTATGAAACTGGGTCAGATACTCGGCCAGCCAAACTAGCATGATGCCCCCTCGGTCTGGGCGCCGTGCGACGCCCGCAATGCATTGACAACCTGCTCCATGCGCGCGCTGCGCGAGCCTTTGACGAGAATGGTGAGACGCCCGCTGCGTGCATCAAGCTGCTGTTTTAGTTCGGCAATCAAGGCCGCTTGATCAGCAAAATGACAGCCTCGCCCAGCGGCCGCATCGGCGGCGGTGCGGCTCAGCTCACCGCAGGTGAGCAGCTGGTCGATGCCCCGCTCGGCGGCATAGGCCCCCACCTCGGCATGGTAGCGGCGCGCATCGTCGCCCAATTCGGCCATATCGCCAAGCACCAACAGGCGCTGACCGCCATAACCGGCCAACAGCTCGATGGCCGCCCGTACCGACTGCAGGTTGGCGTTGTAGCTGTCATCGATCACCAGCAGATCGTCCGCCAGCCGGTAGCTGTTGAGCCGACCGGCAACCGCCGGGGCAGCGGCCAGACCAGAGGCCACCTGAGCCAGACTGACGCCGAGGGCCAGGGTGCCGGCGGCGGCAGCCAGGGCATTAGCGATGTTGTGGCGGCCGGGCAGTGGCAGCGCGATGGTCGCCTCGCCCTCTGGGCAGCACAGGGTAAAACGGGCGCAGCCATCATCACCCATCACCACCTCACGGGCATGAAAAGTGGCACGGCTATCATCGATGGCAAAGGTCCAGATACGGTGGCCCTGATTACGCTGGGTCCAGAAGTCGCTGAATTGGGAGTCAGCCGGGAAGATGGCCACGCCATCCTCCGGCAGCCCCAGAAAGATCTCGCTCTTGGCCCGCGCCACCCCGGCGATATCGCCAAAGCCCTCAAGGTGAGCGGCCGCCGCGTTGGTGATGATCGCCGCCTGCGGCTTAACCAGATCAACGGTGTAGGCGATCTCACCACGATGGTTGGCGCCCAGCTCCATCACCGCATAATGATCCGCAGCAGTCAGCCGCAGCAGGGTCAGGGGCACACCGATGTCATTGTTGAAGTTGCCCTTGGTGGCCAGCACCTGACCGGCCTGCGCCAGAATGGTGGCCATCATCTCTTTGACCGTGGTCTTGCCGGCGCTGCCAGTTACGGCCACCGTCTTGGGTGCCACCGCCGCCATCACCAAGGCGCCCAGCTGGCCAAGCGCGATGCGGCTGTCAGCGACCACCAGCTGCGGGCAATCCAGCGCCAGCTCGCGCTCCACCAGCAGGGCACTGGCCCCGGCAGCCACGGCCTCGGCGGCAAACTCATGGGCATCAAAGCGGGCACCACGCAGGGCGACGAACAGCGCTCCGGCGCTGATGGTGCGGGTATCGGTAGAGACGGCGTCAATGGCGCAGTCCGCTCCCAGCAGGCGGCCATTGAGAGCGCGAGCCAGGTCGCTGAGCATCACCCGGATCATGTCCCTTCCTCCAGCAGTTGCTGCACCACCGCCCGATCGCTGTAGTTGTGGCGGGTGGTGCCAATGATTTGGTAGGTCTCGTGGCCCTTGCCGGCGATCAGCACCAGATCAGCGGGCGCGGCGGCGGCAAAGGCATCGCGGATCGCCTGGCGGCGGTCAGCAACGATGGTCACCTCAGCCCCGCCCCAGCCGGGGCGCATGTCGGCGACGATCTGATCGAACGACTCGCTGCGCGGGTTGTCGGCGGTCACCACCAGCCGATCGGCACCAGCAGCGGCCGCCGCAGCCATCAGCGGCCGCTTGCCGCGGTCACGGTCGCCACCGCAGCCAAACACGCACCACAACTGGCCGTGGCAGTGGCCACGGGCGGCACGTAGCACCTGCTCAAGGGCATCCGGGGTGTGGGCATAATCAACCACCATGGCCGGCAGGCCACTGCGATGAAACAGCTCCATACGGCCGTTAACCGGCTTGAGGTGGGCCAGCACGGGGGCGATGGTAGCCAGCGGGTAACCCCAGCTACGGGCCACCGCCACCACCGCCAGCAGGTTGCTAACATTGAAGCGGCCGAGCAGCGGGCAGAAGAACGGGAACTCCTCGTCTTCACTGAGCAGGGTGCCGTGAATGCCGTCGCCGAGCAGCTGCAGATCGCGCACGCTGACAAAACGCTCGGCATGGTCGCGATTGGCATGTTCACCAAAGGCGATGATGGCCAGGGTGCTATCGACATGGGTCAGCAGCAATCGCCCCTCGGCATCGTCAACATTGAGCACGGCGGTGTTGACCTCAGGGTGGCGAAACAGCAGGCGCTTGGCGTCGCGGTAAGCCTCCATGGTGCCGTGGTAATCGAGGTGATCGCGGGTCAGGTTGGTGAACACCGCCGTACGCAACGGCACCGCATCCACCCGCCCCTGCACCAGTCCGTGAGAGGAGACCTCCATCGCCACCCGGCGCACGCCGCTATCGGCAAACTGGCGCAACAGCTGCTGCAACGCCACCGCATCGGGGGTGGTGTTGAGGCTGTGAAGCAGCTGGCCCAACGGGCCATTGCCGAGGGTGCCGATCACCGCCGCGCGCTCGCCCAGCAGCTCGCTAAGCTGAGCGCAGAGGTGGCTGGTTGAGGTTTTACCATTGGTGCCGGTGATCCCCACCAGCTGCAGCTGCTGGCCCGGCTGGCCATAGAAACGGGCCGCCAGCTGCGGCAAATAGCCGGCCAAGCCACTGATGGTCAGCAGCGGCACCTGCTCGCGCCAGCACAGGCTGTCGCTATCACCGTCGATCAGCACCGCGGCGGCACCGGCGGCGATGGCCGCATCCACAAACTGCCGGCCGTCGACCTGATGGCCGGCCATAGCCACAAACAGGTCGCCGGCGCAGATGCGCCGGCTGTCGCGTTGCAACTGGCTAACCGGCAACGCCGGTACAGTGAACGGCAGGGCCAGTGGTGCCAGCAGTTGGGCCAGGTCAACCACGCTTGTCCTCCACCGTCAGTGCCGCCACTTGCCCCTGCTGCAGGGTCACGCCGTCGGGCTCGACATTGAGGATGCGCAGGGCGCCACTCATCACTTTGCCAAACACCGGCGCCGACACTTCGCCGCCGTAATACTGATCACCGCCCGGCTCATCCATCACCACCGCAATCGCCAGCCGTGGATTGGAGACCGGCGCCACCCCGACAAAGGTGGCGATATAGTCGCTGCCATAGCCACCCGCTACCGCTTTGCGCGCCGTGCCGGTTTTGCCCGCGACCCGATAACCCGGTACCTGGGCAGCGGTGCCGGTGCCGCCCTTATTGGTGACCGCTTCCATCATCTGCACCACTTGCGAGGCCATGCGCGGCTCCAGTACCTGAGTAGCCGCATCGCGCTCCTGACCCTTAATGATGGTCGGCGGCCGATAAACGCCCTGGCCGCCGAGGGTAGCGTAGGCCTGAGCCAGCTGCAGCGGGGTCACGGTGATACCGTAGCCAAAGGACAGGGTGGCGATCTCAAACTCAGACCAGCGGCGGCGCGACGACAGCATGCCCGGCACTTCGCCGGTGAGGCCAATGCCGGTCTCGGTGCCGAAACCAAAGCTGCGCAAGGTGCTCAAGTAGTGGTCGAGCGGCATGCCGAGGGCGATCTTGGTGGTGCCGATGTTACTCGATTTGGCGATCACCCCGGCGGTGTCGAGCACCCCGTAGTTGCGGTGGTCGCGCACCACCCGGCCGCCAACTCGCAGCCAGCCGGGGTTGGTATCGAAGATGGTCTGCGGGGTGATGGTGCCGGCGGCCAGACCGGCGGCCACCGCCAATGGCTTGATGGTTGAACCCGGCTCAAAGGTGTCGGTAATGGCCCGGTTGCGGGTGCGATGGCTGGCCAGATCACCACGATTGTTAGGGTTGAAGCTGGGGGTGTTGACCATCGCCAGCACCTCACCAGTGGGGATGTCGATCACCACCAGCGACGCTGCCGCCGCCTGATGGTATTCCACCGCGTACTTCAGCTCCTGATAGGCCAGGGTCTGAATGCGTTGATCGATGGTCAGGGTGATGTTCTGCGGTGGGGTGCTGGCTTCCAGCTCCTCCATCGACTCCACCACCCGCCCGGAGGCGTCCTTGCGCACCAGACGACGACCGGCCTTGCCGGTCAGCCAGCTGTTGTAGGCACGCTCGATCCCCTCCTGGCCGGCATCATCAATGTTGGTGAAGCCGATCAGCTGGGCACTCACCTCACCGGTCGGGTAGAAACGGCGGCTTTCCTCTTTGAGGTAGACCCCGGGGATGGCCAGCTCCTTGGTGAAACGGGCGGCAGCCGGCGACACCTGGCGGGCCAGATAAACAAAACGCTTGTTCGGATTAGCAGCTACCCGCTGGCGCAGAGCCACAGGGTCAACACCCAGCACATCGGCCAACGCCTGCCAGCGCCGCTCATCGTCGAGACCATGGCGCTCGTACACGGTTTTGGGATCGGCCCAGATCGCCTGCACCGGCACGCTGACCGCCAGCTCCTCGCCGTTACGGTCGGTGATGATGCCGCGA
>JAGOCY010000053.1 GCA_017998495.1 Corallincola sp. | reverse complement strand
GAGCAGTGGCAGCCACTGGCCAGTCGCGGCCTGATTGTGGCCACTGAGCTGGCGGCACCAACCCTGAGCGGTAGTGGCGATCAGCCGCCGTTGCCGTTAACGCCCGCCCAGCAGCAGGCGGTTGCGGCGATCCATCAGGCGCTGGGCCGCTTTCAGCCATTGCTGATCGAAGGGGTGACCGGCAGCGGCAAGACTGAGGTCTACCTGCAGGCGCTGGCACCGGTGCTGGCCGCCGGCCAGCAGGTGCTGGTACTGGTGCCGGAAATCGGCCTGACGCCGCAGATGGTGGCCCGTTTTACCCGCCGCTTTGCGGTGGCAGTGGCCCTGCTCCACTCGGGCCTGAGCGATGGCGAGCGGCTGGCCGCCTGGCAGCAGGCGCGCAACGGCACGGCGCGCATCATCATTGGTACCCGTTCGGCGCTCTTTACCCCGCTGCCGCAGCTGGGCCTGATCATCGTCGACGAGGAGCATGACAGCAGCTACAAACAGCAGGAGGGCTACCGCTACCACGCCCGTGATCTGGCGCTGGTGCGGGCCAAACGGCTCAACATTCCGGTGGTGCTGGGCAGTGCCACCCCGGCGCTGGAGTCGCTGGCCAATGCCGAGGCTGGCCGTTATCAGCTGCTGCGGCTGCCCGAGCGAGCGGCCGGCCATGCCATTCGCCCGCAGCTGCTGGATATCCGGGCCCGGCCGCTGCAGCAGGGGCTGGCGCCGGAACTGATCGCGTTGATCCATCGCCACCTGGCCGGTGGCGGCCAGGTGCTGCTGTTCCTTAACCGACGCGGCTATGCCCCGGCACTGATCTGCCATGAGTGTGGTTGGGTGGCCCCCTGCCAGCGCTGCAGCCGCCACCCCACGGTGCACCGTCGACGTGGTGCCCTGCACTGTCACCACTGCGATACTCCGCAGCCGCTGCCGGCCCAGTGCCCAGAGTGCGGTAGCCTGCATCTGATGGCCCGCGGCCTCGGCACCGAGCAGCTGGACGAGGCGCTGGAACAGCTGTTTCCCGGGGTCAGCCGGGTACGGGTGGATCGCGACTCAACCCGGCGCAAAGGGGAGCTGGATGCGGTGCTGGCCGACATTCTGGCCAACCGCTACCAGCTGTTGATCGGCACCCAGATGCTGGCCAAGGGTCACCACTTTCCCGATGTGTCGCTGGTGGCGGTGGTCGATGCCGATGGCGCCCTGTTTGCCGCCGACTTTCGCGCCGCTGAACGGTTGGCCCAGCTGCTGGTGCAGGTGGCGGGGCGCGCCGGGCGCGCCGAACGCCCCGGTCAGGTGGTGGTGCAGACCCATCAGCCGGATCACCCGTTGCTGCAGCAGGTGGTGCGCGGCGGTTACCCGGCCTTTGCCGCAGCGGCGCTGAGCGAGCGGCGCGAGGCGCTGTTACCCCCCTTTGGCCAGCTATTGCTGCTGCGCGCCGAGGCTCACCAGCCGGAAGACGCCCTGGCCTTTCTCGAGCGGCTGCGTAGCCAGCTGCAACCGCGGCTGCAGGCGGCCGGCGCTGCACTGCTGGGGCCGATGCCGGCACCGCTGGAGCGCCGCGCCGGGCGCAGCCGTTTCCAGCTGCTGCTGGAGGCGCCGACGCGCGGCATTCTTCATCAGGCGCTGCAGCCGCTGCTGGCCGAGGTGGAAGGCTGGGCGGAGAGTCGGCGAGTGCGCTGGGCGGTGGATGTGGACCCGCTCGATCTCGATTGATCGTCGGCGATCGCGATAACCGGCCATGGCGGTTGCCGCCCCCGGCTCATTTCTGTACAATCCGCGCCCTTGCCCGGCAAACCCCATAAGTTCCTTGCCTCTCGCCGCCTTGCCGGGCCGGTTACGAGGCTGTTAATCCGTAAGGAGCGACAATGCGTCATTACGAAATCGTGTTCATGGTCCACCCGGACCAGAGCGAGCAGGTCCCGGGCATGATCGAGCGTTACAGCGCGATCGTGACCAAAGACGGTGGCAAAATTCACCGTCTGGAAGACTGGGGCCGTCGCCAGCTGGCATACGCCATCGACAAGCTGCACAAGGCACACTATGTGCTGATGAACGTCGAAACCAGCGCCGAAGCAGTGGAAGAGCTGGAAAACGCTTTCCGCTTCAACGATGCCGTGATCCGTAACCTGATCATGCGTGCGGAAGAAGCCATCACCGAACCGTCGCCGATGGCGAAGGCTCGTGACGAGCGCCCGAGCCGTCGTAGCGAACGCAGCGACGACTTCGAGCAGAATGAAGCAGCTGAAGAAGCTGCTGAGTAATTTCGCGCAGCCTGGGTGACCGTCAACCAGGTCTTGCTTGCCGGGGTCGTCGCTTCCAGCGTACGCACCCGCACCACCCCCGGAGGGGTGAGCACCGCCCGCTTTGTGCTTGAGCATCGCTCGGAGCAACAGGAGCTGGGGATGCGCCGACAGGCGTGGTGCCGCATTCCGGTGTGGCTGGCAGGCGATGAACTGGTGACGCAAGCCAAGGCCTTGGAGACAGGCGCTGCGGTGCAGATCACGGGTTTTTTAACCCAGCACCGCCGCCCGGGCGACCTGACAGTCTTGGTACTGCACGCCCGCACCATCGAACCGCATTGACAGGAGAGACCACATGGCTCGTTACTTCCGTCGCCGCAAGTTCTGCCGCTTCAAAGCAGAAGGCGTCAAACAGATTGACTACAAAGATGTTGCCACCCTGAAGGCTTACATCACCGAAAACGGCAAGATCGTCCCCAGCCGCATTACTGGCACCAGTGCCAAGTATCAGCGTCAGCTGGGCACCGCGATCAAGCGTGCACGTTACCTGGCCCTGCTGCCTTACACCGACTCGCACAACTAAGGCACGCGGCCTAACTCGATAACCGGAGGAACGGTAATGGATATTATCCTGCTCGACAAAATCGCCAATCTCGGCACCCTTGGCGACAAGGTCAGCGTGAAGCCGGGTTATGCCCGTAACTTCCTGATCCCGCAGGGCAAGGCTGTGATGGCTACCAAAGACAACCTGGCCAAGTTCGAAGCCCGCCGCGCTGAACTGGAAGCCCGCATGGCTGCTGAACTGGGCGCTGCCCAGGCTCGCGCTGCCGAGCTGGCTGCCCTCGAAGGCGTGGTCATCGCCTCCAAGGCCGGTGACGAAGGCAAGCTGTTCGGCTCTATTGGCACCCGTGACATCGCTGACGCCGTCAGCGCCAAGGGCGTCAAGCTGGCCAAGAGCGAAGTGCGCCTGCCTAACGGCAACCTGCGCAACGTTGGTGAGTTTGACATCCAGGTCCAGCTGCACAGCGATGTGTTTGGTACCGTCAAGGTCACTGTGGTCGCCGAAGCCTAAGGCGCTTCCCGCCCATGAACAAAGGCACCGCGAGGTGCCTTTGTTGTTTCTGCGCGCCGCGCTTATCCGGCGGCTGATGGGGGTGGGCGGTGGTGCGGCTGCTCGGCCAGGATCGCCAGGATCACCTGGGTTGCAGCCAAAGCAGCCTCGCTGTCGCAGTTGTCGAGGGCGTCGCGCAGGGCGCGCCGATCACTGTGGCTAAGCCCCGGCAGGCCGGCCAGTGCGCCATCGACATCAAACTCCACATACTCAGCCAGCGCCAGCCGCCGCTGCAGCGTCATCAACTGGCTGATCGCTTCGCCGACCGATAGCGCCGGCGGGCGTGCGGCGGCCGGCTGACTAGCCTGCAACTGGCGCCAGCACTGCTCGATGGCCGCCAGCGCCTGACGCAGCTGCTCCACAAATTGCTGACGGGCGCCGGTGGCCAGTGGTGGTTGCAGTTGCCCCTGCTGGCACAGTTCGCGCAACGGCCGTGCTCCCAGGTTGCCGGCTACGCCGCTGACGGCATGGAGCAGAGCCTTGAGCTGTGCCCAGATCGCCCTCGCGCAGGGCTGCCGCGACCTCCTCCGGCCATAACCGCTGGCGTTCGACAAACTGGCCGAGGGCGCGCACAAAGGCCTCGTGACTACCGAGCTGGGCACAGCCAAAGGCTACATCCACGGCGTCGCTGGGCGGCAGCGGACTGGCAACCGGCGGCGCGGTCGTCGCGTCGGCGCGGGCCAGCACCTGCTGCGGCAACCACTGGCCAACTTTGGCCAGTACCTGCTGGCGGGTGGCCGGCTTGGACAGATGATCGTTCATGCCGGCATCAATGCAGGCGGCGATCTCGTCGCTCATGGCGTGGGCGGTCAGCGCCACCACCGGCAGCACCAGTTTCAGTTCGCTGCGGATCAGGCGGGTGGCGCTGATGCCATCCAGCTCCGGCATCTGCACATCCATGAACACCATGGCGGCCTCATGCTCGCGCAGCCAGTCCACCGCTTGGCGGCCATTGTGGGCTGCCGCCACCTGCAGTCCGGCCCCTTCGAGAAAGCCGCGTAGCACTTGCTCATTGAGCGGGTTGTCATCCACCACCAGCACCAGTGCTGGCTTGAACCGCCACTGGCGATTGCTGTCCAGTTCGGCGGGCAGGGCGCTGCTGGTGGTGCGTTCCAGGGTCAGGGTGAAATGCACACTGGTGCCCTGGCCAGGCCTGCTGGTCAGGCTGATCTCACCACCCATCAGCTGCACCAGTCGGCGGCAGATGGAGAGGCCGAGGCCGGTGCCGCCAAAGCGGCGGGTGACGCCGGCATCGGCCTGCAGAAAGGGTTCAAACAGCAGCGGTTGAATCTCTGGGGCGATACCGCAGCCTTCGTCGCTGACACTGAACGCCAGGGTTGTCTGGTGGCCGTCGGTCGCCTGTTGCTGCACCCGGATATCGATGGCGCCGTGCTCGGAAAACTTGATGGCATTGCCCACCAGATTGGTGAGGATCTGGGTCAGCCGCAGCGGATCGCCAATCAGCGCATCGTGGCATTGGTCGTCGATGCTGACCACTAGCCGCAGCCCTTTGTGGGTCGCCATCACCCCGAGGATCGCCTGCTGTTCGCGCAGCAGCCGGCGCAGGCTGAAGGGGCGCTGCTCCAGTTCCAGCTTGTCAGCTTCGATCTTGGTCAGGTCGAGGATGTCGTTGAGCAGCGCCAGCAGGGTCTGACTGGCCCCTTCGATCTTGGCCAGGCAGTCGAGCTGGGCATCGTTGAGCCCGGCTCGTGGCAACAGCTGGCAGAAGCCGATGATGGCGTTCATCGGCGTACGGATCTCGTGGCTCATGTTGGCCAGAAACCTCGACTTGAGCTGCGACCCGGCTTGCGCGGTTTCGGCCACATTTTCCAAGGCCTGCAGCTGGCGCTTGATCTCATCGGCCATGCGGTTGAGCAGCAGCAGCATCTCGTCAAACTCGAAAAACGACATGCGCGCTGCCGCCGGGCTGTAGTCACCGCCGAGAAAACGCTCGGTGATGGCGGTTAGCTGACTCAGCGGGCGCAGCATACGGCGGATGGCCAGGTGGGTCAGCAGACCGACCAGTGCCAGAAACAGCAGGGCGGCGCCGAGGGTCAGCTGGATGGTGCGATTGACCTCCGCCAGGTGAAAGGCGGCCCGCTCGCGCAGGTGCAGCTGCAGTTGGCTGCTGCTGTCGCTGATCCGGGTCTGCAGGGGCGCCTGTTGTTCAAACCAGCGCTGCTCGGGTTGCGGTTCGCCCTGCGCAGCCAGTGTATGGTCGCGCCAATGGAGGCTGAGTTGCGCTTGTGGGTCCAGGGTGGCCCCTGAGCTGGCCAGCTGGTTGAGCAGACGCTGGGGATCGACGATGGCGGCTATGACCCCGGTGATACGGTAGGGATCGATCAGCGAGTTCTGTGGCAGGGAGACCGGGGCACTGATCACCAGCAGCCAAGGGCTGTCGCTTGCTGTTGTCGTGGCCAGTGAGCGGCTGCGCGCCAGCAGCTCAGGGGCTTGCACCACATTGACCCGTGGCAGCAGCAGTTGCTGCTGGCGCCATTGCTCCAGCGTCTGCTGCAGTTCAGGGTTCAGTTCGCGGTAATCAAAACCGACGCTCTGCAGCGGGGCTGCCTCGACCACGTGCAGTTGGTCGTCAAACAGGGCGATGGCGTCGAACTGGGGGTAGAGCTGGTGCAGTGACAGCAGCCGGTCGTAGGCGTAATTACCAAAGAGGACGTCGTAGGTGGCCACCGCCAGCGACTTGTCCTTGGCCAGGGTGTCGAGGTTGGCCCACATCTCAAACAAGGTCTGGGTCAACTCGGCGGCGCCGTTACGGCTGCGCCAAGCCACGCTGTTTTCGGCGGCCTGGCTGTTGTCGTCGCGTAGCTGCACCAGTAGCACCACCCCCAGCAGCAGCGAGGGCAGCAGCGCCAGCATCAGGCCAAACAGCAACAGAGTGCGACTGAAGCGCCAGCGTGCGATGGTCATGGCCAGGGTGCCTTGTGGTTACTGCGACTGAGCAGCATTGACTGACTTGTCGGCCAGCTGCTGCATCAGGCTGGCGGCCTGTTCGGCACTGAGAATATTGGCGCCGAAACGGGTAAAGCCTTTGCCCATCGCTTCCCAGGCGTAGGCCATGGCGCTGTCGCTGGGCATGGCCCGCGCCTGTTTCAGCTCGGCAAGGATGGCGGCGGTATTACCACTAGCGCTGGCCGCGATCTCGGCGGCAAGCTGCTGGTGAGCGGGAAAGTCCTTGACCACCTGCCACATCAACCGCTGGCTCTGCTCGCTCTGCAGATAAAGGGCCAGCTGGCGCAACTGCTGACGCTTGGTGCTATCTGCGCTCATGTTGGGAAAGGCGATGGCGATGGAGGAATACATTGGCACCAGGCGATTGCCGCCAGCCGTGGGCAGCGGCGCTATCCCCAGGTTGTCGCCCAGGGCCTGCAGATACTGGTTGTGGGCCCAGATGCCGTTGTAACTGTAAGCCGCCTGGCCTTGGATGAAGGCGTTAAAGGCACAGTCATAGTCGCAGTCTGAGGGTACCAGACCGTCACGCTGCAGCTGCCAGTAGTAGGCCAAGGTCCGGGCCATGGCCGGGGTATTGAGGGTAACCTGGCCACCGTCCATCGGCCAGCCACCAAAGGCGCCGAGGAAGGGGACAAACCAGTACATCTCGGCAAAGCTCCAGCGGATGGCGTGGCGTCCCTGCGGTTGCAACCGTTTCTCCTCGTCGACCATCTGCTCCCAACGGCTGACCGGGGTGGTGACCAGCGCCTTGTTGTAATAGAGCAGCAGATGGTTGCCCATCAGCAGCGGGATGCCGTAATAAGCGCCATCGACAAAGGTAGTGGCGCGGGCTTGCTCGGGGATCGCCGGATCAAACCAGTCGGCGGGAATGGCTGCCAACCGGGTTTTCTCATGCAGGCCGACATGGTCGGCGGGCATCACCACCGCATCGGGTAGCTGGCCGCCGTCCGCCTCGCGCAGCAGCTGTAGCTTGAGATTGGCCTGATCGACCCAGCTGGCCTTGACCTGGATGCCGGTGGCGGCGGTGAAGGGGGCAAACACCTGGGCGAATGCTTTGTTCTCGTGGGTAAACAGCAGATCGATCTGCGCCTGAGCCAGTGGTGCCGTTATCAACCCCAGAACTGCCAGCCACTTGCCCATGTCATTGCCTGCAACTTCAGATTTTGTCTGCAAGTTTAGGTGGTTCTGGCGCTGGCGACGTGCCTCAACGGCGGCAAGCTGTGGTGTCAGTCACCAATCTGAGGTTTGCCGGTGGTCAGGCTGCTGTAGCCCTCGCCTGATCCGGCTCAAGCGGAGGCGCGAAAACACCATACATTAGTTGACGC
>JAGOCY010000052.1 GCA_017998495.1 Corallincola sp. | reverse complement strand
GGCCAGTGCCACCCGTGCCCAGTTCTCGCAGTCACGACGGTTCAGCCTGCGTATCAGCGCCTTGGTGGGCGGCACCAGTTCCGGGTTCATCGACAGTTCATCCACGCCCAGGCCAATCAGCAGCGGCACGGCACAGGGGTCGCCAGCCACCGAACCACAGACGCTGACCGGCCGCCGAGCCGTGGCGGCGCCTTCCACCGCCAGCGCAATCAAGCGCAGCACGGCAGGGTCGAGGGCATCAAGAAAGGGAGCAAGGCGCGGATGGCCGCGATCCATGGCCAGGGTGTACTGGGTTAGATCGTTGGTGCCGATGGAGAAGAAGTCTGCCAGTTCCGCCAGCTGGGCGCTCTTGAGGGCGGCCGCCGGGATCTCGATCATCGCCCCGACGGGCACCATCGGCTGATCGAGGCGTTCGCACTCTTCGGCCACCACCTGACGGGCCAACCGGAACTCATCGACGCTGGACACCATCGGGAACATCAGCCGCATGTTGCAGCGGTCGGCGGTGCGCAACACGGCCCGCACCTGACGGCGCAGAATGTTGGGGTGAATGAGGCCAAAGCGGATGCCGCGCAGACCCAGCTCAGGGTTCTCGTCGGTGGGCATGCTCAGATAGGGCACAGGTTTGTCGCCACCAATGTCTAGCGTGCGCACCACCAGCGAGCGCAATGGCCCGAGGATGTCGGCGATTTCGCCGAGCACCCGCGCCTGCTCCACCTCACCGGGTTCGCTGCTGCGCTCCAGATAGAGGAATTCGGTGCGCAGCAGGCCGACGCCATCGGCGCCGGCAGCGACGGCACGCTGGGCTTCGCCAATCGATGAAATGTTGGCCGACACCCGCAGCAGCCGACCATCGATGGTGGCGGCGGGGCGCTCGTCGGCGGCGAACTGGCGCTGGCTATTGGCAGTCATCACCTGGGCGCGGGCCAGTTCGCTGTCAGTCGGATCGACGATCAGCTGGCCGAGGGAGCCGTCGAGGATCACCGGCTGGCCGTCCGTCAGCTGGAGCACCCGGGCATCGACCCCGGTCACCGCTGGGATGTGCAGCGAGCGGGCGAGGATGGCGACATGGGAGGTGGCGCTGCCCCGAACTGTGCAAAAGCCGCTGACTTGGGCCTTGTCGAGGCGCACCGTATCGGACGGGGTCAGATCCTCGGCCACCAGAATTGACCCCGGTGGACAGTGGATCTCATCCGCATGGATACCGAGCACGGCAGCCAGCACCCGCCGGCCGATGTCGTCGAGGTCGATGGCGCGGGCGGCGATCAGGCTGTTGTCGGCGCGGGCGACGATGGCGCGTTGGGCCTGAATGCTCTGATCCCAGGCATAGGCAGCGCTCTTGCCGGCATAGATATGACGCCGCGCTTCCTGGTAGAGAGTGGGGTCGTCGAGGATCTCGACATGGGCGGCGAAGATACTGGCCCGTTCATGGGCGCCATCATCACGCATCTGCTGCTGTAGCTCTTCCAGCCCGAGGCGGGCCTGCTGCAGGGCGTCCAGCAGCCGTTGCTGCTCGATATCCACGCCGCGACCACGGGCCTGATACTGCAGGGTGTCGCGCTTGAGGTGGTGGATGGTGCCGGCCACCACCCCGGGCGACGCGGCCACCCCGGGCAGTTTGCGCGCTTCGCCGCCGGGGGCCACCCACAGCGAATTTTCACTGGGGGCCGGGGCCTCGCCAACACTGTGCAGTGGCTCGCTGAGCAGGCGGGCCAGCGCCGCCAGCGCCTGCTCGGCATCGCTGCCGACGGCGCTGATCACCACCTCGTCGAGGTGCTTGATATTGAGGCCGAGCAGGGCCACCACCGAGCGGGCATCGGCACTGTTAAGGCCATGATGCAGGGTCAGCTCGCTACGGAACTGCTTGGCACTGTGGGCCAGCTGGGCGGCCGGGCGGGCATGCAGGCCACCAGCATGGCGCACGGTGATCGTTGGGCTGGTTAGCTGGGGGCCGCTGCTGCGGCTACGTGCCGATGGCTGGTTGTGATCCTGCTTGAGGTGGATGGTCATCAGCCGGTCACAGCCGGCGGTCACTCGGCCACTGCTAACGCTGATGCGCTCGACCCGTTCACCATTGCTGACCACGATGGCGGTGATCAGGCTGCGCGCGGTGAGCGCCAGATGGTCGGCGTCAAAGTCGATCAGCGGCTGGCCGACACTCACCTCGGCCCCGGTTTCCACCAACGGGAAGAAACCCTCGCCGCGCAGCAGCACGGTGTCGAGGCCGATATGGATCAGCAGCTCAATACCGTTGGCGGCCCGCAGGGTGATGGCATGGCGCGATGGATGGATCTCGACCACGGTGCCGGCGATGGGGGCCAGCAGCACCTGACTGCTGGGATCTATGGCAGCGCCATCGCCGACCATACGCTCGGCAAATACCGGATCGGGGATCTCCTCCAGCGCGCACACATAGCCCGACAGTGGGGCAGTAACAACCAGTTGGGAATCAGACATGGGAACGGCCAGCGATGCCAGATGGCCGTTAGTGTAACGGCTCAGACAAAACAGCCCATGACCGATGTCGTGGTTCGCGGCAAAAGCCGCACAGGTCGGTCCTGCCGGATAAAAAAGGGGCGCCAGCGGCGCCCCGAACAACAACACTCAGTCAGGATTAGCCGAGGCGGCTGGCCAGGGCTTGGCCAAGGCCGGCGGCACTGTCGTTGAGCAGCAGCTGAACCACCCGCTCATTGACCACCAGCACCTTGGTTACACCGAAGGGGGCCAGCTGCTCGGCAGTGGCCGTCAGCGGCGCGTTGAGTTCCAAGCGCAGGCGGTTGCCGGCCACAGCTTCACAGCCGATCACCACGGCGTTGCCACCGAGGGCGGCCAGCAGCTGCTCGGCGCGGCCCTGGTCGGCAGCGCTGGCGCTGGCGGCGACCTGCGGCGCTGGTGCTGCAGCGGCACGCGGCGCTGCCGGGCGGCTGCCGCCGTGGCGCAGTGCTTCTTCCATGGCGGTACGCAGGTTTTCGGCGACAGTGCCGACAATGGCCTGCACGCCGTTGCCCATGACGATCACACCGGTGGCGCCGAGCGCCTTGATGCGGGCCTGATCCACTTGCTTGATATCCTTCACTTCGATACGCAGGCGGGTGATACAGGAGTCGAGGCTGGTGATGTTGGCGCTACCGCCAAAGGCATCGATCATGTCGTGAGCGGGCAGGGCATCGCCACTATGGGCGGCGCTGGTTTCCTCAAGCAGTGGCTCCTCTTCACGGCCCGGAGTTTTGAGGTTGAGGGCACGGATCATGATACGGAACACGCTGTAGTAGATGACCGCATAGCCGAGACCGATCACCGGGAACAGCCAGCCTTTCTGCGAGTTGGCGAACAGCACCACAAAATCGATCAGGCCGTGGGAGAAGCTGGTGCCATGGACCATGCCCAGAGCATTGGTAACCACGAAGGCGGAGCCAGCCAGCAGCGCATGAATGACGTAGAGCACCGGGGCCACGAACAGGAAGGCAAATTCAATGGGTTCGGTGATGCCGGTGAGGAACGAGGTGAGCGCAGCCGAGAGCATGATGCCACCGACTTTGGCGCGGTTTTCCGGCCGGGCCGAGTGCCAGATGGCGATGGCGGCAGCCGGCAGGCCATACATCTTGAACATATAACCACCGGCCAGCTGGCCGAAACCGTTACCGGCGGCGCGGCTTGCTTCATCCGCTGACTGGTAGCAGGTCAGTACCCCGGTCAGCGCCTGGCCAGCGGCGTTGACGCAGTTACCGGCTTCGAAGAAGAAGGGCACGTTCCAGATATGGTGCAGGCCGAACGGGATCAGGGCGCGTTCGATGACGCCGTAGAGGCCAAAGGCCATGATCGGGTTCTGATAGGCCGCCCAGTGGGAGAAGGTGTTGAGCATGGCGCCAATAGGGGGCCACACCACCGCCAGCACGCAGGCCAGGGCGATGGCGCTGAAGCCGGTAATGATCGGCACTGCCCGCTTGCCGGAGAAGAAGCCGAGGTAGGCTGGCAACTCGATGCGGAAGAAGCGGTTGAAGGCCCAGGCGGCGACGCCACCGGCGAGGATACCGCCGAGCACCCCCACATCGGTGCCCGGTGCGATCACGCCGAGGGTTTTGACCATGATGAAGTAACCGACCGCTGCTGCCAGTGCGGCCACGCCATCGTTGCGGGTGAAGCCAAGGGCGACACCTACGGCGAACAGCAGGGCCATGTTGCCGAACACGGCGCCACCGGCCTGTTCCATCACCTGCGACACAATGTCCGGCATCCAGCTGAACTTGGCAGCGCCGACGCCGAGCAGGATACCGGCCACGGGTAGCACCGAGACCGGTAGCATCAGGGATTTGCCAACCTTTTGCAGGCTGGCAAACGCACTATGGAGAACGCTCATATTGTTATTCCTCGTAGGGTGTTGTGGTCAGAGATCAGGGCTGTGCGGCGGCAACCAGGCGGCGCACGGCCGCTCCGTCGTCACAGGCCAAGGCTTGGGCCGCCAGCTGCTGGCAGGCGGTGCTGTCCAGGGTGCGTAGCTGCGCTTTCACTTCCGGCAGCGAGGGCACGCTGACCGAGAATTCGTCGACGCCGAGGCCGAGCAGCAGCGGTACGGCTTCTGGCTCGCTAGCCAGGCCGCCGCACACGCCCACCCATTTGCCATGGGCATGGGCGGCCTTGACGGTAATGTCGATCAGCCGCAGCACCGCCGGTGACAGGGCATCGGCGAGGCCGGCCAGCAGCGGATGGCCGCGGTCGATGGCCAGGGTGTACTGGGTCAGATCGTTGGTGCCGATGGAGAAGAAATCGACATGAGGGGCGAAGCGATCAGCCATGATCGCCGCGGCCGGCACCTCGATCATGATCCCCAGTTCCACCGCCGTGGCGCCGAGCTTCTGCTGCTCTTCCTCGAGTACCTGGCGGGCCAGCGCCAGCTCATGCAGGCTGCTGATCATCGGCAGCATGATGCGCAGCTTGCCACTGGGCGCCGCCTGCAGCAGGGCGCGCAGCTGCTGGCGCAGAATGGCCGGGCGGTTGAGGCCGACGCGGATGCCGCGCTCGCCGAGGAAGGGGTTCTCCTCTTCCGGCATCGGCAGATAGGGCAGGGGTTTGTCACCGCCGATATCCAGGGTGCGCACGATCACCGGCTTGTCGCCCATGGCGGCCAGAATGGCGCTGTAGGCCTCGGTCTGCTCCGCTTCGCTGGGTGCGGTGGCCCGCGACAGATAGAGAAACTCCGAGCGCAGCAGCCCCACCCCTTCGGCTCCCAGTTCCAGCCCTTTTTGGGCATCCTTGAGGCCGCCGATATTGGCCACCACTTCCAGCCGTTTGCCATCGCGGGTGATGGCCGGCTGATGGGCGCTGGCGTTGGCCGCAGCGCGGGCGGCGGCACGGGCCGTGCGCGCCTGTTCGAGGGCGGCTAGCTCGGCCGCATCGGGATTAAGCTGCAGCTTGCCGTGGCTGGCATCGAGCAATACCGGGGTGCCATCGGCGACACCACGAATACGCGCCTCTACGCCAGCGAGCGCCGGAATATCCATGGTGCGGGCGAGAATGGCGGCATGGCTGGAGGCGCCGCCAAGCAGGGTGCAGATGCCCACCACCTTGCTGCGGTCGAGGTTGGCGGTGTCTGACGGCGACAGATCATCGGCGACGATGATCGCCTTGTCGGGCAGTGGTCGCTGGGCATCGGCCGGCAGGCCGAGCAGCAGGCGCAACACCCGTTTGCCCAGATCGCGCAAGTCGGCGGCGCGGCCGGCCAGCAGTTCGTTCTTCATGCGCGCCAGGGCATCGCTCTGCTCGGTCACCGCTTGCTGCCAGCCGTGGGGGGCGCTGGCACCGGCGCGAATGGCGGCGATAGCGCTGTCATAGAGTGCCGGATCATCGAGCAGGGCGCGGTGAGCACCGAAGATCTCGGCCTTGCGCCCCAGCCCATCCTTGATCATGCGCGCTTCCAGTGCTTGCAGATCGGCGCGGGCAGCGATGATGGCGTCATCCAGCGCCAGCAGCTCACCGGCGCTGTCAGCGGCCTCCAGCGGATAGCTGAAGGTCTCTTCACGCACATGCACCAGTTGGCCAATGGCAAAGCCGGGGCTGGCGCTGATGCCGTTGATCTGGCGTGGATCGCTGGCCGGCGGGAACAGCAGCGACGGCTCGGCATCGAGCAGCGAGCCGCCGCTGCCAGCGCTCACCCCTTCCTCACCCAGCCCTGCGGCCAAGGCCTCAGCCAGAGCACTGGTGGCGGCCACGGCATCGGCGCCACGGGCACTGACCACCACCGCTTCACCAAACTTGGCATCCAGCCCCATCAGCGCCACCACGCTCTTGGCGTTGGCGCGGCGGCTGCCGATCACCAGCTCGATCTGGCTGGTGAAGCCCTTGGCGATGGCGACTATGGCAGCGGCCGGGCGGGCATGGATACCGGTGGGGTTAGGGATAGTGACGGCCGGTGATTCGACCTTGGTGCCGCTGGCGGCGGCGGCGGTGGCCGCTGTGGCCAGCGTGACCTGATAGAGCGGCGTGCCAGCCGCCACTTCATCCGCAGCCAGCGGCTCCAGCCGGGCCACCCGCTCCACATTGGTGATCAGCACCACGGTCTGCAGGCTGCGGGCGCGGCGGCCAACGCTGTCCAGATCGAAGCGCAGCAGCGGTGTGCCGGTGGTGACTTTGGTGCCGGTGGCGACCAGCGCGGTAAAGCCATCACCCTTGAGTTTGACGGTGTCGATACCGACATGGATCAGCACTTCCAGCCCCTCGGGGCTGCGCACCACCACCGCATGACGGGCCGGGTGGACCTGGATCACCTCGCCGCTACAGGGCGACAGCAGGGTATCGGTGAAGGGATCAACGGCCAGACCGTCGCCCACCAGCTTGCCGGCAAAGGCGGGGTCGGCGACCTGGGCCAGCGGTACCACCAGTCCGCTGAAGGGGGCATTGATGATGACCTTGGCGTGCTCGTGCATGGGGGTTCTCCAGCTGTGCCGGGTGGTGGGCGCCAGCCCGGCAAGGGGTCAAACATGACCGGTAAGGTGGCAATAGCCACAAAATTCCAGAGGCTTGGCTGTTAAAGCGTAGTCGACCCCGGGCGCGGCTAGCGATGTGGGGGGAGGCGCCGGACGGCCGCTCTGGAAACTGCTGAAGCCAGTTTAGCTAATTCGGTTTGGCAAGGACTTTGAGCTAAGCCACAAACTCAGGAAACAAAGCTGACACGTTTTAGCTGGCTGCCGGTGGTGCATGTTGACGGCTGGCTGATGTCAGCCAGCGCTATGCAATTTGACTTTGAGTTGGGCGCTGCTGCCAGCGGGCTGGCGCAGCAGGGTGAGCAGACTCTGGCCGCCCTGCTGCCAGTCGGGCTGCAGGCTGATACAGGGCAGGCTCAGGTGAGGTAGTAGCGGATGATGCTCGGTGCAGGCCAGGGTCAGCGCTGGCGGCCAGCGGTTGCGATGGTAAGTGAGAAAGGCCAGCGCCCCCTCCAGTTGGGCCACTGAGCTGGCCATCACCACCTCGGGGATGGTGCCCAGCTCTTCGCAGGCCAGGTCCAGCGCTGCCGCCGCGCTGCTGGCCCGCTCAGGACAGTGGGCCAGATGGTGGGGAATGCCAGCCGGGGCCAGGGCCCCGGCCAGCGCCTGGGCACGCAGTTCGGCGTCGGGGTGGTCGGCCGGGCCGTTGAGCAGCAGCAGCTGCTTGGGGCGGCGGCGGGCCAGCAGCGCGCTGATCAGGGTGTTGATGGCGGTGGTGGCGCCAATGGCCAGCTGGCGCAGCTCACTGTCGGGCCAGCTGCGGCCCACCACCACCAGCGGCACGTCGCCGCAGGGCAGGAACTCTAGCGCGGTGGGGCTGTGCTGCACGCTGATCACCACCAGCGCGCTGACCCGACGGCTGAGCAGCTGACGCAAGGCGGTCAGCTCCTGGGCCGGATCGCCATCGCTGCAGCTGATCAGCAGTTGATCACCGTTGGCC
>JAGOCY010000051.1 GCA_017998495.1 Corallincola sp. | reverse complement strand
GGAAGTAGAGATCGCCATAGTCGATGGCGCCGCTGGCCAGCACCCCCAGCGCCTGGGTGACGCTGTTGAGGCTCAGGCCGTTGTTGTCCAGCAGCTGCTGGATCACCGGGGTATGTGACATCAATCCTCCCGCCAGTTACAGGCAAAGCGGTTATGGCGGGCCAGCGGCATGCGCTGACGCACCTGTTCAATAAGGGTCCAGTCGGGGCTGACGCTGGTAATACCGGGGGCGCTGCCGCCATCGGCCACCACTGTGCCCCAGGGATCTACCAGCATCGAGTGGCCCCAGGTGTGGCGGCCATTAGCATGATGACCGGTCTGGCCGCTGGCGGCCACGAATAGCTGGTTCTCCACCGCCCGGGCGCGCAGCAGCAGCTGCCAATGGGCAGCGCCGGTGACCGCAGTAAAGGCGGCCGGCACCAGCAGCAGCTGGGCGCCGGCTTCGGCATAAAGGCGGGCCAGCTCGGGAAAGCGCAGGTCGTAGCAGACCATAACGCCGATGCGGATGCGGCCGGCGTCGAACAGACAAAGCTCGCCACCGGCCAGGGTACTGTCCGATTCGCGGTAGCGGCCGGTGCCATCGCTGACGTCGACATCAAACAGGTGGATCTTGTTGTAACGGCTGAGCAGCTGGCCATCAGCACCGTAGCTCAGGCAGGCGGCATAGGCCTTGCCTTGATGCTGGCCTGTTGCTGGCCACAGCGGCTGGGTGCCGCCGACCACAGTGATCTGCCAGCGGCGGGCCAGCTCGGCCAAAAATTGCTGCACCGGCCCTGTGTTAGGCACTTCGGCATGGGCCAGCAAATGCTCGCTGCCACCGCCAAACACCGCGAAGTTCTCGGGCAGCAGCAGCAGATCGCCGGGCGCCGGCGCCGCCTGTTCAACCAGCGCGGCAACAGCGGCCAGATTGGCCGCGACCTCGGGGCTACTGGTCAGTTGCAACAGGTGAAGTTTCATCGGCACGACCATCGGCCTGGCGTAGAGGGGTGGAGATAGGCGCGGGCAACGCCAGCGGCGGTGGTGGCGCCGGGGTCGCCTTGGGCGCCGGGGCTTTGGGCTGAACCTGCTGCGGCGCTGGGCTGGGGGTCTGGGGCGGCGCTGCCACCAGTGGCGGCTCGGCCTCGGGCAGCTCGACACCACGGGCCCGCGCCTCGCGCTGGGCTTCGGGCAGTACGGCGCGCCACTCGTCGGCCTTAAGGTTACGCTGCTCGCGCCCCACTTCGGCCACCAGCGGCTCATCCAGAGTGCCGGTGACCACAAAGTTGACCCGGCTGACCACTTCCACCACCGGCTCCAGCACCTTGGACACCGCCAGCACATAAAGGCCGGTGACCGGGGTGATGGCGAAGGCGGTGAGCACCGGCAGGCTGGAGGTGAGCTTGGGCGACACCTCCACCTGATAGTCGATCAGCTCGCTGGCCAGCGCCGTCTGGCCGCGCAGCAACATATCCATGCTCGGCCCCTTGATGCTGAAGTTGTCGGTGCGGGCCACGCCATCGGCGATCTGAATATCGGCATTGAGGCTGTCGAAGTAGTAACCCTTGGCCACCACATCACTGAAATCGAGGCGCAGTTTACGCAGCAGCGACTGCAGGCTGAGAATGCCGATAAAGCGGCTGCCGCCAGTGCCAACATCACTCAGCACCCCTTCGCTGCCGTTGATGGTTAGCCGGCCACCCAGGCGGGCACGGGCAAAATCCCAGGGGCCACCCGGCCACTGCAGCTGGCCATCGATGCGCAGCTGGGTCTGCTGCATGCCGCCGGCCAACCCCACCGACTTGGACAGGGCGCCCATATCCTTGCTCACCAACGCGCCCTGCAGTCGCGTCTCCACCGTATCGCCACTGGCCTGCCAGCTGCCCTGCAGCTTGAGCTGGCCATGAGGCTGGCTCAGGTTCAGTCGTTCGATGGCCATTCCCGGCCGGCTGTCACTGCGCGCCACCACCGCCAGCTCCACCGCGCCCAGCGCCCAGGTATCGAGCTGCAGGGCGTCGAGCTTGACGCTGATGGCGGGCACAGTCGGCAGTTCGGCGGCACTGGTGGCTGGCGGTGGCAGCAGTGGATCGCTGGCATTGGCCAGGGTGCGCAGGGTCAGCTGGCTGCCATAGAGATCAAAACGCTCGCCCCAGTTGAAGCCCCAATCGTTATCGGGCCCCTGCAGCTCAGCCACCAACCCGTCGGCCTCGCCATAAAGATTCAAGGTGGCAGGCCCCAGCTCCATCCCCCAGCCGCTAAAGCGGTTGGCCTTGATGGTCGCCTGACCGAAGCGCAGCGCCTCGCCGCCCTCGCCCACTGGCAGCCGCTCAAGCAGATTCAGCCAGCGATCCAGCGCCAGGTTGTCGCTGGTCGCCTGCAGGTTGATGCGGCCAGCTGTTAACGGCGGCAGTTGCGCCCCGCCCACCGCCAGCGCCAGCTGCTGCAGCTGGCCCTGCTGCCACAGGGCGCTGGCCTTGGCCTGGCCCTCCAGCTCGGCCGTCAGGGCTACGCCGCTGCTGGTGGAACGGGCATCGACGCGCAGCGGCAGATGGGGGCCCGCTTCCTTGCTCAAGGGCGCCGGCAGATCACTGTACACGCCGCTCAGGCTGCTGCTCAGGTCAAGGCTGAACTGCGGCTCATCTGCCAGGCGGGCCTTGAGTTTGGCCTGCCAGTCGATGGTGCCGGCGAGCGGGTGCAGCCAATGGTCGACATCGCTGCTGGCCAGCAGCTCACGCAGCGGCCCCGACGCCTGCCACTGGCCATCCAGCAGGTAATCGTCGCCCTCAGCGGTGCCGGCCAGATCCAGCTTGAGCTGCTGACCGCGCCACTGCAGCTTGGCCCCTTTCAGGCTGAGCGCGGCGTCGCTAAAGCGCAGATCGCCGCTGACCTGATCAAAGGCCAGCGCCAGCGGGGCAATGGCCAGCTTGTTGTTGCGCAGGCGCACCAGCGCCGTGCTGCTGACCTCGCCACCGGCGTGCAGCGGGATATTCAGGGCCAGTTCACCGCTGACCTTGCCGCCCACGCTGATCTCAGTCAGCGCCTTGCCCACAGTGTCGGCCAACGGCGAGGCGGCAAATAGCTCACGGGCGGCATTGCCGCTGGTGGTCACCGCCGCTTTAACGGTGAGCGGACTGTCACCATCCAGCACCGGGATCACCGCCTCAATGGCGGTGGCGGCGGTAGCGCCGATGCGGCCACTGCCCGGGGTCATCCATAGCCCGTCATCGCGAAACTGCAGATCAAGACTGAGGCTGGTCAGCGCTGGCCACGCCGGGTCAAAACGGAAGCTGGCATCACGCAGCGGCACCCAGGCTTCAAAGCTGCCGTCATGATCGTGATAGGGGAAATGGTCGAGAGGGCCATGCCACAGCAACTTGGCGCCCTGGGCCTGGCCATCGAGTAGCGCTGCCGCCAGATAGTCGACCACCTCAATCGGCATCGCCAACCGTGGGTAATAGGCGGGAGCGCGGGCGGCATCCTCGACATTGATATCGGCATACAAATGCAGACGCGGGTTGTCGTCGATCACCACCAGCGTGGTCAGGCGGCCATTGACGCCGGGAGCGCTGACCCGCAGATCGGGGCTGGCGATGCGCCAGCTGTCATCCTGTTTAGCTATGGCGACCGTGAAGCCGCTGTCGCCGAGGGTGAAATCGAGGGGAAAGTGGTCACCGGCGCGCACTGTGGCGCCGCTGGCCTCCACCCGCGCGCCACCGCTGTGGCCCCGCCACCACAGCTGGCCGGAGAGCCCGGTCAGCCCCGGAAAATAGTCGTGGGGGGCGATCGCCAGCTGGTCAAAGCGGCCAGCCAGCCAGATGGGCTGCCCTTCCCCATCGGCCCCCAGCCACAAGGGTCCGAGGTTGCCTTGCGGCTGCAGGGTGGCCAGCACCGCGGCCACGGACCCATCCACCAACGGCTGCAGGCTCTGGCTGAGCAGCAGCGGCAGTTGCTCACTATAGCCGCGCCACTGCTGGCCATCGCTGGCGGCAACCAGTTTGGGCAGGGTCCAGGGCTGGCGCTGCAGTTCGCCATTCAGCCCCAGCAGCTGGCCATGCCAGCCCTCACCCCGGCGTAGCCACAGCCCATCGCCGCTGCGCACGCTGAGCAGGGTATTGCCCTCACCCTGCGGCCACACCAAAGTGGATGGGCTGAGCTTAAGGCTGAGGCGCTGCGGCAACAGCCCCTGCATCTCGGCCCACAGTTGGCCGTTGATAAAACTGTGCAGCTGGCTGCGCGCTGCCCGCGGCCATAGGTTGGCGATATCCAGCCCGGTGATATCCAGATGGAGACGGCCGACCAGCCGGCCTTCGGCCCCCAGCTGGCCCTGATAGCGCAGCTGCAGCTGCTGGCGCTCATCCTCGGCCCCCAGTAGCTCACCGCTGGCCATCACCACCCCGGCCTGATGCTGCCAACGCAGCTCGGCCAACGGCAGCTGGCGCCAGCCGCCGCGCTGCTGGGCCAGATGGAGCACAGTATCGTTAAGGCTGATCACCAGATCGCTGGCCAGCAGCAGCTGGCGCAGCTCGCGGTAGCTGCCTGCTGGTGCGTTGTCGCCGCTCGGCAGCTGATCGGGGTCGAGATAGAGGTGCAGGCCATCGATCACCACTTCCGACAGCCGCAGCTCGCGGTGCCACAGGCTGGCCCACAGGTTGATGGCCAGTAGCGCCCGGTCGGCGCGCAGCGGCGGTGTGCCCGCCCCCAGGGCCAGGCTGAGATCGCTGAGGACAATACGCGGGCCACCCTGCCAGGTGCCGCTGATGGCGCCGATGGTCAACTGCTGACCGACGCGGGCCGTCAGCCACTGCTCAATGGCGGGCCCATAGTGGGCGATGCGCGGCAGCAGGGCGCGGCCAGCGCTGATCAGCAGCGCCGCCACGATCAGCAGCGCCACCAGCAGCCGCCACAAGCCGTTGAGCCAGCGCCCCGGCGCCCCCCGTCGCCTCATGGTTACATCATCACCACGTCAAACTGCTCCTGCGAGTAGAGCGGTTCACTCATGATCTCCACCGACTTGCCGATGAACACCTCCAGCTCGGCCAGGCTGTGGGATTCATCCTCCTCCAGCAGCTGGGCCACACTGGGGGCGGCATAGACCACAAAGCGATCAGCATCGTAAGCACGATTGACGCGCAGGATCTCGCGCATGATCTCGTAGCTCACCGTCTCCACCGTTTTCACCTTGCCGCGTCCCCGACAGGTAGGACATTCAGCGCAGAGGATATGTTCCAGGCTCTCGCGGGTGCGCTTGCGGGTCATCTCGACCAGGCCAAGGGCCGAGAAGCCGTTGATGGTGGTGCGGGCCCGATCGCGGGCTAGCGCCTGCTCCAGGCTGTGCAGTACCCGGCGTTGGTGGTCCTCGCTCTCCATATCGATGAAGTCGATGATGATGATGCCCCCCAGATTGCGCAGCCGCAGCTGGCGGGCAATGGCCTGGGTGGCTTCGAGATTGGTGTTGAAGATGGTCTCTTCAAGGTTGCGGTGGCCGACAAAGGCCCCGGTGTTGATGTCGATGGTGGTCATCGCCTCGGTCTGATCGATGATCAGGTAGCCGCCCGATTTCAGCTCCACCCGCCGGTCCAGCGCCCGCTGGATCTCGTTCTCGACATCAAAGAGATCGAAGATCGGGTTCTCGCCCTGGTAATACTCGATGCGCTCGGCCAGTGCCGGCACAAACTCCTGCAGGAACTCCTTGAGGCGGACAAAGGTCTGGCGCGAATCGACGCGGATGCGATCAACGCCGACATTGAGATAGTCACGCATCACCCGGAAAGCGAGGGTCAGATCCTCGTGCAGCACCGCGCAGGCAGTGCTGCTGTCGCGGCGCTGCTGCACCTTGCTCCACAGCTGCTTGACGAAGCGGGCGTCCTGCTCCAGCTCCTGCTCGCCGGCCCCTTCGGCCGCGGTGCGCACGATAAAGCCACCGGCGTCATCGACATGAGCGGCAGTGATGTTCTTCAGCCGCTGCTTCTCCTCTTCGCTCTCAATGCGCTGGGAGACACCAACATGACTCTGGCCCGGCATAAACACCAGATAACGCGACGGCAGGGTAATGTCGGTGGTCAGCCGCGCCCCTTTGGTGCCAAGCGGATCTTTGACCACCTGGACCATGATCTCCTGCCCTTCACGCACCAGCAGGGCGATGTTGCCGGCCTGAAAGGCGGCCTGTTCGGTGACATCGACACATTCGGTGTGAGGCACGATGTCGGAGGCGTGGAGGAAAGCGGCCTTCTCCAGACCGATATCGACAAAGGCGGCCTGCATGCCGGGCAATACCCGCGACACCCGCCCCTTGTAGATATTGCCGACGATGCCGCGCCGCGACATCCGCTCCAGATGCAGTTCCTGCAGCAGGCCGTTCTCCACCAGCGCTACCCGCGTCTCGCTCGGGGTAATGTTGAGCAGCAGTTCCACGCTCATGGGCCTTTCTCCAGGGTCAGGCCGGCAGCGCGCTGCCAGCGTTGCAGCAGCCGTTCACATTCCACCAGCGGCAACCCCACCACATTGCTGTAGCTGCCGTCGATCCGTTCGACAAAGCGGCCGCCAATGCCCTGAATGGCATAGCTGCCGGCTTTGTCCGCCGGCTCACCGCTGTCCCAGTAATCATCCATCTCCTGATCGCTGATCGGCCGCATCCACACCTGGGTGGTCACCGCTTCGCTGAGCAGCTGGCCGTGGCCATAGAGGGCCATGGCGGTCACCACCTGGTGGCTGCGCCCCGACAGGCGCTTGAGCATCTGCCGCGCCATCGCCCGGTCCACCGGCTTGCCCAGCAGCTGGTCATCGACCGCCACCACCGTATCAGCGGCCAGGATCAGGGCATCGGCAGGGGCATGGCTGGCAACCGCCTGGGCCTTGCCGCAGGCCAGGCGCAGCGCCATCTCCACCGCCCCTTCGCCAGCCAGCGGTGTTTCGTCGATATCGGCCACTAGCACGCTAAAGGGGCGACCAAGATGGGCCAGCAGCTCACGCCGACGGGGCGAGGCCGAGGCCAGAATCAGCGGGTAGGTCTCGCCCATCTCAGCGCACCACAAAGCGGCGGCGAATGCGGCGCAGCAGCACAAACAGCCAGGGCCACAGCAAGGTGGCCGTGACGGCCGGATAGAGGTGGCGCAGCTGCCAGGGCTCGCCGTTGAGATACCATTCGCCGGTCATCTGCACCCCTTCCCAGCAACAGGCCAGAGCGCCAATCACCAGCGCCTGCTGCACCAGCCCCATGGTGCGCAAGCGCTGGAAGTTGGCAGCCAGCAGATAGGCAATCAGCGCCAAGGCCAGCGCATGCAGCCCCAAGGGCGCGCCGAGCAGGGCGTCCATCAGCAGCCCCAGCACCCAGCCATGGCCAATGTTGAGGCGATGGGGCAGAGCCAGCACCCAGTAGCTGAGCACCAGCAGCACCCAGGGGGCGCGCCAGTCGTTGGCCAGTAGCGGCAGCGGCATCAGCTCCAGGACCAGGGCCACCAGCAGGGTCAGGTAGAGGGTGATGACAGGGGCAAAGCGGGTCATGGTTTGACCTCTGGCGCAGTCGGGGTGGTGGCGGCTGGCGCGGCAGCGGGCAGCGGTTGCCCCGTCTCATCGCGCAGCTGGGGCCACAGCAGCAGCAGATAGCGCAGGCGATCGAGGCTGGCTTCCGGCACCGCATCAACGCGGGCAAAGCTGGAACGCTCGTTGCGATCGACATGGGTGACCCGGGCCACCGGATAGCCTTCAGGAAAGCGGCCGCCGAGGCCGGAGGCGACCAGCAGATCGCCCACCCGCACATCGGTGGAATGGGGCAGATACTGCAGGGTCAGGCGATCCAGCTCGCCACTGCCGACGGCAATGGCGCGCACATCGTTGCGGTAGATACGCACCGGAATGGCGTGCATGTCATCGGCGATCAGCAGTACCCGGCTGGTGGTGGGGCCAACGGCCACCACCTGGCCAACAATGCCGCGCTCGTCGAGCACCGGCTGACCTTCATAGACACCATCAAAGCGGCCC